>DASWUT010000627.1:0-7850 GCA_036401455.1 Gemmatirosa sp.
TCGCGAGCTATTCGTGACGCGCGCGACCCCTGGCATTGGACCGGCGATCTACCGCACCACGCGAACGGGCGCGGGCGCCGCGTTCGGGCCGCCACACCGCCTCGCGGTGCTCGACGGCTTCGTCGAGGCGCCCGCGCTGTCGCCGGATGGTGCGCTCCTCTATTACCACCAGCGTTCTCCGAGCGGCTTCGTGATCTGCCGCCTGCGGCGCGTGGGCCCGACCGCCGGCAGCGCGACTGCCGGCAGCGCGACCGCCGGCAGCGCGACTGCCGGCAGCGCGACCGCATCGCGCGGTGCACACCCGTTACGCCGCGACTGACCGCTCGGCGTTAGGCCGCGTGGTTCCGCACCGGCGCGGTACCGTCACCGGCACGCTCCACCCACGCGGCGAGCGCGTCGACGGCCGCGGCGCAGAGCTTCGGGCCGCGGTCGCGCGCGATGATCGCGAGCGCCGCGGCCGGGGTCATCCCCGCCCGGTACGGCCGGTCGGCCGTCAGCGCCTCGTAGATGTCGGCCACCGCGAGGATGCGCGCGGGGCCGTCGAGCGCGTCGCCGAGGAGCCCCCACGGATAGCCGCTTCCGTCCAGCTTCTCATGGTGCGTGGCCGCGGTCCACGCGAATTCGGTGAACGCGCCGACGCGCGAGAGCACCTCCCACGTGTACCGCGGGTGCCGCTCGACGGCCATGCGCTCCTCGGGCCCGAGGCGGGCGGGCGAGTCGAGGATCTGATTGCTCACGCCGAGCTTGCCCACGTCGTGCAGCAGCCCGGCGCGCCCGAGCCGCCGCTGCGCAGCCGCGTCCAGCCCCGAGACGCCGGCGATCCCCACCGCGATCGCCGCCACGTTGGTCGAGTGGCGGAACGTGTACGGCGATTTCGCATCGATGATCTCGGCGAACGCGCGCGCCACCACGTCGAGCCCCGCCTCGTCGACCTGCCGCGTCGCCGTGTCCGGCTCCAGCGCGCTCACCGCCGCGGCGGCAGCGGCGGTGTCGGGCGTGTCCAGCGCCTGCCACCACGACGCGTCGCCCGACCAGCCGAGTACGCGATCGGCGAGCGCCGGCGCGAACCACGTGCCGCGCCGCGCGCGCACGACGCGGCACACCGCCGCGATCCCGGCCGCCACACCGCCCGTCGACGCCCATTTCGTGTGGAACAGCTCGACCGTCTGCGCGAGGTTCGCGATCTGCGCGAGCAGTGGGATCGCGTCACCGCGCAGGCCGTCGGGGTACCCGCCGCCGTTCCAGTGTTCGTCGAGCGCGCGAATCGCGTCGGCCGTCGCGTCGGGGAAGCCGATCATGCGCGCGATCTCGGCCCCGCGGTCGCAGCGGATCGCCACGATCTCGCGGGCCGGCTCGTGCGTGCGGGCGAGCGTCACCGCGGCGCGGACCCGCACGCCGAACGAACGACCCGCACCGACCGTGCCGAGGCTACGAACGACCGTTCCGACGGTACTCTGCCAATCGCCCTCCTTCATCCGCCGCTTCGCCCATGCGTCGTCGGTGCCGAAGAGCGCAGCGAAGCGGCTCGCGTTGCTGCTGCAGCCGGCGTCCTTGAGCAGCACGGCGTAGTGCAGCGCTCCACGGTCGCCGGCGCCGAGGCCCAACTCGCCCGCGAGCCGGCCGGCGATGAGACAGCTGCGCAGCGTGTGCCCGACCGGCTGGTCGCTCGTGAGGTCGAGCGCGTGCGAGAGCGCCGCGAGCACGTCGCTCAACGATACGAGCCGCTCGGGAAGCAGCTCGGGGGATGGCTCGCGCCGCCGGTCGGACGGCGATTCGTCCGGCACGGCGCGCATCGCGACGTGCGAGACGCGGGACGGCGCGGGCACCGTGAGGATCGGATGCGACTGGGTCGGCATGCGCGGCAGGAGGATCGGCGAGGTCCGACCGGCAGCAGACAGCCGAGGACCGCGGCGGGCGACGCACGGGCGATGTCCGGCGTCACGCGCGCACCCGCGGTCGGGCTACCCGGAATCCGTCGCGAGACAGAGCCCAGCCATCAGAAGCTGCCACACGTCGTCGAACGCGGCGTCGATCGCCGGGTCGACCCACTCGGCGGCGTGCGATGGATGATGGAACCGAAAGGTGGCCGACAGCATCGCCCGACCGGCAACCACGGGGTCGACCGTCCGGAACGTGCCGTCCTCGACGCCGGACCGGATGATCGCGGCCGTCAACGCGACCAACTCGTCGAGGTGCGCCGCGACCACAGAGCGCGCGTCGACGGCCAGCGTCCGGTAAGCGGCAAACAGCTCCGGATCGTTGGTCGCCCGGCGCCGCTTACCGCTGATGAGAGTGATGAACAGGGCTCGCAGCCGCTCCGGCGCCGGCCCCGGCCGGTCGACCACCGCGCGCAGCGGTGGCATCGTCGCCTCGACCCAGCGGCCGACGACGAGGTCCCGCAACTCCGCCTTGGTCGCCACGTGGCGGTAGACGGCCGCGTGGCTTACGCCCAGCGCCCGCGCGACGTCCACGACGGTCGCCTTGGCCGGGCCGAACCGGCGGATGACCTCCTCCGCCGTCGCGAGCACCCGGTCCCGCGTGAGCGGGGCGTCAGCCGGGGGCACGGGACCCGCGCGACGCGCCGGCGCCGGCTCGTGACCCGCCGTGGGCAGGCACCAGCGCGCGCGCCGTCATCCGTGCTGCACCGCGCCCGCGGTGGTTGCGATCCCGTCCAACTCCGCGATCACGTCCGGCGCGAGCGTCAGCTGCCCGGCGGCCAGGTTCTCGCGCAGGTGGCCGACCGACGACGTGCCCGGGATCAGCAGGATGTTGGGCGACCGGTGGAGCAGCCACGCGAGCGCGACCTGCATCGGCGTCGCCCCCAGCCGGGTCGCGACGTCCGACAGCGTCGACGACTGGAGCGGCGAGAACCCACCGAGCGGGAAGAACGGCACGTACGCGATGCCCTGACCGGCGAGGTCGTCGAGCAACGCGTCGTCGTGCCGGTGGACCAGGTTGTACTGGTTCTGCACGCAAACGATGTCGGTGATCGCCTGCGCCTCGGCGATCTGGGCGGCGCTGACGTTGCTCAGGCCGATGTGGCGGATCAGGCCCTGTCGCTGCAGGTCGGCCAGCACCGTTACCTGCGCGGCGATCGACCCATCGTCCGGGCCGTGGTGGCCCATGTTGCGGAAGTTGACGACGTGGAGCGCGTCGAGCCCGAGGTTGCGCAGGTTGTCGTGCACGGCCGCCGTGAGATCCTCGGGCGACTGCGCCGGCTGCCACGAGCGGTCGGCCGGGCGGCGGGCCCCGACCTTGGTGACGATGACGAGGTCCGACGGGTATGGGTGCAGCGCCTGGCGAATGACCTGATTCGTGACGTGCGGGCCGTAGAAGTCGGACGTGTCGATGTGGTTGACACCGGCCTCGATGGCCGCGCGGAGGACGGCAACGGCCGCGTCCGGATCCCTGGGCGGCCCGTACACGCCGGGCCCAGCGAGCTGCATCGCGCCGTAGCCGACGCGGTGAACGGTGAGCGACGTGCCGGGGAGGGTGTACCGGCCGCCAAGCATGGCGTCAGACATTCTGGTGCTCCGGGTCGAGGGTGACCCACGCGAAGCTAGGCAATCATGTTACAGATATCAATCTCTGTTACGTGTCACTTCCGAGACGCCGTGAGTCGATCGTGTCGCTGCGCCGCCCGTCACCGGGCGCTGCAGCACGCGCCGCGCGAGCCCGTGGAACGCCGCGTCCACCTCGGCCGGCGTTGCCGCCGCCGGGTGGTCCTGCCACCAGCGCACGCTCTCGACGAGCGCGCCCGCGAGCATGCGCGCGAGCAGTGGGTGGGGCGCCCCCGCCGGGAGTCCGGACCACCCCTCGAGGCGACGCGCGATCATCCGCGCCGCGTAGCCCACGAGCATCGCCCACGCATCGTCCAGCAGACCGTCGCGCCGCAGCGCGTCGACGAACGTCCGCACGTCGCCGACGTGCGCGAGGAACTCCGCAACCGGAAACAGCCGCCCGTCCGGCTCAGCGTCGCCCCGCGCTGACGCGCCAGCGACCGGACGCTCGACGAGTGGCTCGAGCGACGCGAACACGCCCTCGTAGCTCGAGTACAGGACATCGTGCTTGTTGCGGTAGTGCGCGTAGAACGTGGTGCGCCCCACGCCCGCGCGATCGAGGATGTCCTGCACCGTGATCGCATCGAAGGCGCGCTCCTCGAGCAGGGTGATGAGGGCGCGGCCGAGTGCCCGGGTCGTGCGCGCGGCGCGCGGATCGAGGTCGACGGGCACGTCCTCGGCGCGGTCCTCGCTGCCACGCTGCCGAACACGAGCCGGGGAGTTGTTCGACATCCGAAGCGGGGGCGAGAGGACGGCGGCAGGTTGCCCGGTGCGCGCCCGACGGCGCGCGAGCGCGCGCTCACGATCACCCCCGTTCCCGCCAATGTCCAGCGGCTCACGCACACCTCCCTCGCCCGCAGGCACCCGCGCGGCAGCGCCGGTCCGACCCGCCGACCGGCGCGCGGCCGGCCTGCTCGCAACCGCGGCCCTGCTCAGCATCCTGATCGTGCTGCACCACCCGACGATTCAGGGACGACATGGCGCGGCCGACTTCGCGGCCGGCATCGCCGCGATCGGCCCGGCGCTCCGCGTCGTGCACGGCGCATTGCTCGTGCTGCTCGGCGTGCAGGCGCTCGGCTTCTTCCAGCTCTCCGCCCGGCTCGGGTGGAACCGCCTGCCGGTCGCGGCGGGGTTCCTAGCCTACGCGGCAGGCGTGATGGTGCTCGCGATCCCCGCGCTCCTCGACGGCTTCGTCGCGCCCGACCTCGCCGCAGCCTGCGTGCGGACCGTCGCCGGCGCGACGGCGGGAGCAGCGCCCGCGTGCGGCGCGGCCGACGGTGCGACGTTCCGCCTCGTCGGCACGATCGTCCAGGACTTCACGAAAGCGGGGTTCGTCGCCATCGCGGTCGCGACCGCCGCATGGGCCGTCGCGCTGCTGGCCGGGGCCGCCGAGGACGCGTTCGCCCGGGCCGCGGGCGCCGTCGGGTTGCTGTGCGCGGCCGCGCCGATCGCCTTCCTCCTGGGCACGGACGTGCTCCTCCGCCCCACCACCCTCGCCGGCTTCGTCGCGGCGCAACTCGTCTGGTCGCTCGTCGCGGCCGCGCTGCTCGTGCGCGCCCGTCTGCCCGGTTAGGCCGGCGCGCAACGCGGGACGTGCGTGTGGTAGACACGCGTGTCATAGACACGCGTGCCGTCGTCGCTCACGGTCCCGCGAACGCCGGGTCCGCCTCCGCTCCTGGCCGCGGCTTCCATGCGAGGCTGTAATACGTACCGCGGTCGCGCGCCCATGGGTCGAACGCGTCCACGACGTGCGCGAGCTCCGGCGCGAGCTCGGGCATCGTGCGCAGCAGCACGCGCTTGAGCGGCGAGACCGGCTCGCGCGCGTGCCCGTTGTCGGCCAGCGGCTCGTACATCGGAGCGGGGCCGTTCGCGTTCACCCAGTCGAGGCCGAGCGTGGAGTAGAACTCCGGGCGGAAGCTCGACGTGAAGAAGCGATCGCTATAGAGGCGCCGCGACGCGTTGAGGATGAACACCACGAACTGCGTCTCCGAGATCGCGAAGCCATGCGGTCGGGTCGACTCGGCGAGCCAGCCGACGACCGTGTCGAGGTCCTCGACGTTGTCGACGGTCGATCCATCCGGGTGGCCGAGGCAGTCCGTGATCGGCGAGCCGTCGTCATTGCGTTGGGCGCGGGTGATCACGCGCGTGCTGTCACACCGGTGCTGGCCGTACACCTCGCGCAGCGTGGCGACGAGGCGCGCCTGCTCGGCGCGTGCGGGCGCGTCGGTGGCGAGACGGCGGTCGACGAAGTCGTCGAAGCCGGTCAGCGAGCGCAGCCCGTACTCGCGGCGAAACTCGTTGAAACGCGGAACTCCGTGCTCGCGATCGCGAATGAGGTCGAGCGCCGCGACGTCGATGCGCTGCGTCGGCGTCCTGAGCCGATCCATGCGCAGGTTCTGCAGGAATCGCGGATGATTGTTGAGGGCGAGCGCGCCGAGCCGCTGGCGCCCCATGCTGACCGCCCAGTTCGCGAGGCCGCGGTCGCGCATCGCCGGCGTGGCCTTCCCTCGGAACGTCGCGACGACGGGGACCATGGCGCGGATCGCGTT
The DNA here is from genome assembly GCA_036401455.1 of Gemmatirosa sp. GTDB lineage: Bacteria > Gemmatimonadota > Gemmatimonadetes > Gemmatimonadales > Gemmatimonadaceae > BPUI01. The sequence goes on from DASWUT010000627.1 coordinate 6,110, forward strand.
AGGCGCCGCCCACTCGCGGTACTCCAGCAGGTCCGGCACGAGCGGGTGCAGCCGGTAGACCGTGATGAACTCCTCGGGGAAATTGAACGGCGAGCCGAAGTGGTTCGTCCCGCCGTTGATGTCGTCGGGGTTCGCGACCGACCATCCCGGCGCGCGACTGCCGAGGCTGACGATCCCCGGACCGGCCGCGAACGCGGAGTAGAGCTGGTCCGCCTCGAGCGTGCGGCCGCTCCGGTGCAGGCGGTCGACGACGCGATCCAGCACGGTGCGGAGCGCACGCGCGGCGAAGCTCGTCGTGTCCTCGCGGCCGAGGAGCCCGTTCCAGTTGGCATTCATCCCGCGGAAGAGCGGCTCGTCGTAGAGCAGCTGGGTCGTCCACTCGATCGTGTGGATCTTCGCGATCTCTGCGGCGACGACGAGCCGCGCGACGTCGTACAGCTCGTCGTCGGTCACGTCGCGGTAGCGAATCACGCGGGTCGGGCGCTCCGGGTCGCGAAGCCCGGAGTCGCCGTCCGGCTGCTGCCGCGCGACGCGGCGGAACGTATCGACGAACTGATTGTGTTCGCGCGCGAAGACGTTGTGGTAGAAGCTCATCCCGACCGTCCAGTTGTCGGGCTGGCCGACGGCCTCCTGTCCCGCCCACTCGGGGCTCTGCGGGTCGGCGGGCGAGAGCAGCGGCAGATAGCCCTGCCGCTCGCCGGCCGTGGCGGCTCCGGGAAGCACGACCATCTGCAGGCGCGCGGGATCGGCCCGGTCGCGCTTCACGCGGCGGACCGACGTCGCGTCGAAGCCATACAGCTGCGAGGCGTCCCACCACGCAGTGTTCGTGTTCCGGAACGTGCGCGGTGCACGGGCGAGGTACTCGCGACCGTCGGCGGCGAAGTGTGCGGGCGGGGCGGAGTCGGCGACGAACGCGCGTTCCATGGCGTCCCCCGGACGGCACCCGAGCTGCGCGGCCGCGGCCGGCGTGAGCGACGTCTCGATCCCCCGCACGCGCGCCGAGGCGCAGCCCACGGACATGTACTGCGCCGTGTTGTGCCCCTCGGTCATGTGCGAGAACCAGTCGTGGGTCATGAACTGGATCCAGTACGCGGCCAGCACGTTGAAGAACGGCGCCTTGGAATAGTCGCAGTTCGACTCCTGCGGCGTCCCCACGCGCCCGAACCCGTCCGCGCACGCGGCGCTGTCGCGCTGTGGGCGGGTGAACAGGCGGCGGCTGATGACCTGCGGGTCGGGGGTGAGCAGCGACAGCCGCCCCGCGTGCCGGTTGCGCGCCTCCTCGGTCACACCGAGTTCGGGAAACGTGCTCTCGAATTCGACGTTCCGCGCGAAGAGCGTCCCCGTGGAGCCCATGCGCGGGTTGTACACGTCGTTGCAGACGCCGGTGAGCGTGCGGGCGCGGACGAGCGCACCGCGACACACCTGACGCGGCGCATCGCCGCCGACCGCTGCGTAGTCGGGGTCATCGGGCCGCAAGCGCATCTCGGGCCACGTGCGGAGCGTGGGTCCCTCCGCAGTCCCGGCCTCGCCGTGCCGTCCGGTGACGTACGCGGCAAACGTCCCACTGTTGTCGAACAGGTTGTAGCGAATCAGTTCCATGCGCTGGTACTCGAGGTCGATGAGCGACCCGAGCACGCCGCGCACGTTGCGCGTCGCGAAGCCCGACTGCGAGCTCGCATCGCCCGCGCCGAAGTAGTTGGACCAGTCGACCCAGGGCACGTCGCGCCGCGCGACGGCGACC
>DASWUT010000628.1:0-5855 GCA_036401455.1 Gemmatirosa sp.
CACGCTCGAGATCGAACAGATCGCTCGACCCGCGCTGGAGGCAGTCGCGCGCCACGCGCCGCTCCGCCCGGGCGTCGAGCCGGTGTGGATCATCCAGGACCGCGTGCGGCAGAAGGAGTGGCTCGCCGCGCACGGCTTCCCGTTAGGCGCGTTCGGCCGCGCCGAGCGCGCCGAGGACGTCGCGGAAGCGGTGCGCGCGCTCGGTGCGTCGATCGTGAAGGCGGCGCATGGCGGCTACGACGGGCGCGGGCAGGCGCATGTCGCCGACGCGGGGGGTGCAGCGGACGCGTGGGCCGCGGTCGGCGGGCGCCGGAGCGTCGTCGAGCAGCGGCTGGACCTCGCGCTCGAGTTCTCCGTGCTCGTCGCGCGCGCCGCGGATGGGCAGCTCGCCGTCTACCCCCCGTCGCTCAACTACCACGCGCGCGGCGTGCTCACCTGGTCGGCGACGCCGGCGCCGGTCGAGCCGGCGGTCGCGCGCGCCGGCGCGGAGGTCGCGCTCGGGATCGCCGAGTCGCTCGAGATCGAGGGGTTGGTCGCGGTCGAGCTGTTCCTGACGACGGACGGCCGCGTGCTGGTCAACGAACTCGCGCCGCGCCCGCACAACACGTATCACGCGTCGGAGCGGGCGAACGCGACGAGCCAGTTCGAGCAGCTCGTGCGCGCGGCGTGCGCGCTGCCGTTAGGCAGTCCGGCGCCGGTCGGCGCGGGCGCGATCGCGAACCTGCTCGGCGACGTGTGGCTCGCGGGCGCGCCGCCGGACGTGTCTGCGGCGCTCTCCGTGCCCACGGCGCGGCTCCACCTCTACGGAAAGCGCGACGCGCGGCCGGGGCGGAAGATGGGGCACCTCTCCGCGGTCGGCGCGCGCCCGGAGGAGGCGCTCGCGCGGGTGCAGGACGCGTACGACGCGTTCCGCCCGGCAGAGGTGGCGCGGATCCCGCGGGTGTGACCGTCGCGCTCGCTGCGCACCCCCTCCCCCGCCCGCACGGCGCCACGCGATGAACGTTCTCGTCCTCAACGTCGGCTCGAGCTCCCTCAAGTTCCAGCTGATTCGCACCGACGCGGACCGCCTCGCCGCGAACACCGACGAGATGGCCGCGCGCGGCACGATCGAACGGCTCGGCGGGGAGGCCGTCGTCACGCACCAGGTGGGGAACGCTGGGGCGACGAAGACCACCGCGCCGCTGCGCGACCACCGCGCGGCCGTCGAGTGGATCGTCGCCTGGCTCGTCGGGTCGGAGAGTGGCGGAGTGCTCGGCGGGCGCGCCGACATCGAGGCGGTCGGGCACCGGGTCGTGCATGGCGGCGAGCAGTTCTCGCGCTCGGTGCGGATCACCGACGAGGTGGAGCGCGGGATCTCGGACATGATCGACCTCGCGCCGCTGCACAACCCGGCGAACCTTCGCGGCATCCAGGCCGCGCGGGCGGTGCTCGGCACCGGCGTGCCACAAGTCGCGGTGTTCGACACCGCGTTCCACCAGACGCTGCCGCCGCACGCGTACCTGTACGCGATTCCATATCAGCTCTACCGGCGGTATCAGATCCGCCGCTACGGCTTTCACGGCACGTCGCACCGCTACGTCGCGCATCGCTGGCGGCAGCTGACCAACACACCACGCGAGGGCACGCACCTCATCACCCTGCACCTCGGCAACGGCTGTTCGGCGTGCGCGATCCAGGGCGGAAACTCGATCGACACGTCGATGGGCTTCACCCCGCTCGAAGGGCTCGTGATGGGAACGCGCTCGGGCGACGTCGATCCGGCGGTGCTCGATTACCTCGCCAGCAAGGAGGGGCTGTCGCTCGCCGAGGCAGAGGCGCTGCTCAACAAGCAGAGCGGGCTGCTCGGGATTTCGGGGCTGACCAACGACATGCGCGAGCTGCTCGCCGAAGCGGAGGAGCATCAGGATCGGCGCGCGCGGCTGGCCGTCGAGGTGTTCTGCTATCGCGTGCGGAAGTACATCGGCGCGTACCTCGCGGCCCTCGGCGGGTGTGCAGGCGTCGTCTTCACCGGCGGGATTGGCGAGAACAGCGCCGAGGTGCGCTCGCGCGTGTGTGAGGGGCTTGGGTGGGCCGGGGTGGACGTGGACGCGTCGCGGAACGCGGCGCTGACCGGCGGGAAGGAGGGCACCCTGACCACGGACGGCAGCCGTCTGCCCGCGTGGGTCATCCCGACCGACGAGGAGCTGCTCATCGCGCGGGACACGTACCGCGTGCTCGCCGACGTTCCGGCACGCTTCTGACCATACCTTTCGTTCATGCGACCACTCTCGATTTTCGGGGCCGCCGCGGTGGCCGCCCTCGTCACGGCATGCGCGTCCGGGTCCGGTCCCGGCGGCACCGCCTCCCCGAACGGCGGCCCTGGGGGGCCAGGCAGCTTCGGGATTGGCGGGCCACGGACCGGGTTCAACCCGCCGACGTTCAACACCAACGTGCCGCACGGGCGCGCGGACCTGCACGACGCGGACGGCCGCTCGGTCGGTACGGCGACGTTCACGCAGGCACCGTATGGCGTGCTCATCACGGCGCAGCTGACCGGGCTCCCGGCCGGCGTGCACGCGATGCACATCCACGAGGTCGGCCGGTGCGAGGCGCCGTTCACGAGCGCGGGCGGCCACTACAATCCAGCGTTCCGCCAGCACGGCGTGAAGAATCGCGCCGGGTATCATGCGGGCGACCTGCCCAACTTCACCGCCCCGGCGAGCGGCACGGTGCGCGTCGACGCGATCACGCGCGACGTCACGCTCGGGCAGGGGGCCAATTCGCTGTTCACCGCGCAGGGAACGGCGCTGATGATCCACAGCGATGCCGACGACTACACGAGCGACCCGGGCGGGAACGCGGGCGTCCGCATCGCCTGCGGCGTGATCGTGCGCGATTCGACCATCAAGCGGTAGCACCGCCAGTCGGGATCGCGTCCTGGCCTTCCCGCCCCTGTCCGACCGCGGGGTCCCGCCGCCGGAGTCGCCCCCACGTGACTCCGGCGGCACTTGCTTTGCGCCTGCCCCGCCCGCTCGGCCACCACAGCGCCGACGACAACCGGGAGGAGACCATGGCAGCGGATCGAAAGGGGCGGTTGGAGGGGAAGGTGGCGATCGTGACGGGTGCCGCCACGGGGATCGGCGAGGCCACGGCCCACAAGTTCGCGTCGGAGGGCGCGAAGGTGGTCGTCTGCGGACTCCCCGACGACCCCGTCGACGACGTCGTCGAGGCGATCAACAAGCAGTACGGCCGCGGGACCGCGGTCGGCTACCCGGGCGACGTGTCGAGCGAGATCGACGCGCGCGGATGCGTGGACAAGGCCGTCCGTGAGTTCGGCCAACTCGACGTGCTCGTCAACAACGCGGGCGTCTTCCTGTTCACCGGGGAGCTGACGGACTACCCGATCGACGACTTCGACCGCACACTGCGCATGAACGTGCGGTCGACGTTCCTGATGACGAAGTTTGCGCTGCCGCACCTGCAGAAGAGCAAGGGCGTGGTGCTCGGCACGGGCTCCGAAGCCGGCGACAAGGGCGAGCCGCTCAACGTGCCCTACGGCGGGACGAAGGGCTTCATGCACGCGTTCATCCGCGGCGTGGCGGGCGAGCAGGCGAAGAACGGGGTGCGCGCCGCGTGCGTCTGCCCCGGGCCGGTCGACACGGCCTGGACGCACAAGGAGACGAGCCCGATGAACAAGACGATGGAGACGCAGACCGTCGAGGGCACGTTGTTAGGCCGCCGCGGCACGCCCACCGAGATGGCGAACGCGTTCGCGTTCCTCGCGTCGGACGAAGCGAGCTACGTGACCGGTGCGCTGTTCTTCGTCGATGGCGGAACGACGATCGTCAAGGGGTCGATGGGGCCGCAGGCGGACCGCGCGCTCAAGAAGGAGCCCGAGAGCGATCTCAAGCTGGAGCACTCGCGCGACGGGCTGCGCAACAAGCCCATTCACAGCGCGCTCTGACGCGCACCACGGAGACTGACGATGGCACGATCTGCCGAGTCGATGTACGGCGGCGCGTACGCCGGCCGCTCGAACGGGTCCAATGGGTCGAGCGGCGCTCACGAGCGCGCCGACCCCGAGAAGGCACGTGGCAAGCACGGCGCGACGGCGCGTGCCGGTGAGCCGGAGCACGCCGGGGCGAACGTCAACACGATCGAGCGCGCGGTGTCGGTCGCCGCGGGCGCGGCGCTCGCGGCGTACGGGCTCAAGCGCAAGGACTGGGGCGGGCTCGCGGCCGGCGTCGTCGGCGGGCTGCTCGTCGAGCGCGGCGTGACGGGACACTGCATGGCCTACGACGCACTCGGCCTGACGAGTGTGGACGAGGATGGCGCCGCGCTCCCGCATAAGGCCGAGGGCGGGGTGACGCAGCAGCACGGCGGCAGCGCATCGGTCGACGCGAAGTCGGCCAAGCGTGTGATCCAGACGTTCACGATCTTCGGACGGATGCCGGGCGAGCTGTACGACTACTGGCGCAAGCTCGAGCATCTGCCGCGCATCCTGCAGCACCTCGAGAGCGTGAAGGAACTCGACAACCGTCGGTCGCACTGGGTGGCGAAGGCGCCCGCCGGACAGAAGGTCGAGTGGGACGCGGAGATCATCAACGACGTGCCGGGGCAGATCATCGCGTGGCGGTCGCTGCCCGGAGCGAGCGTGCCGAACGCCGGCGCGGTGACCTTCCGCGACGCGCCCGGCGGTCGCGGCGCCGAGGTCAAGGTCGAGCTCTCGTACGAGCCACCGCTCGGCAAGCTCGGCGTGGCCGTGGCGAAGATGCTCGGCGAGGAGCCGAGCGTGCAGGTCCGCGAGGATCTGCGGCGCTACAAGCAGCTGCTCGAGGCGGGCGAAATCCCGGTTTCGGAGAACCCGGGCCAGGGCAAGCGCGCGAAGCACGACTTCGACGCGCAGGTGAACCGCGGGCAGACGGGCGCCGACGTGCTCGGGCTGCAGCAGAAGGCCGTCGGCGACGCGCATCAAGCCGTGCACCAGCCCATGCCGTCGGACCAGGCGCGCGGGGCGAACTCCACCCTCACGCCGAAGGAAGGTCGCTGATGAAGGCCGTCACCTGGCAGGGCGTCGGGGACATGCGCGTCGAGCGCGTGCCCGACCCCGAGCTGATCAACCCGCGCGACGCGATCATCAAGATCACGTCGACCGCGATCTGCGGCTCCGACCTGCACCCCTACGATGGCAAGGTGCCGTCGATGATGAAGGGCGACATCATGGGCCACGAGTTCATGGGCGTGGTCGAAGAGGTCGGACCGAGCGTCAAGAACCTCAAGCGCGGTGACCGCGTCGTGATCCCGTTCGGCATCGCGTGCGGGAACTGCTACTACTGCCGCAACGACCTCTGGTCGCAGTGTGACAATTCCAATCCCAACGCCCCGCTCGTCGAGGCGGCTACGGGCGGGTTCGTGCCATCGGGGCTGTTTGGCTACTCGCACATGTACGGCGGGTACGCGGGCGGGCAGGCGGAGTACGCGCGCGTGCCGTTCGCCGACGTCGGGCCGCTGAAGATCGAGAGTGACATCGCCGACGAGAAGGTGCTGTTCCTGACCGACATCTTCCCGACCGGCTACCAGGCGGCCGAGCAGTGCGGGATCAGGCCGGGCGACGTCGTCGCGGTGTGGGGCTGCGGTCCGGTCGGGCTGTTCGCGATCCAGAGCGCGTACCTGTTAGGCGCGGAACGCGTGATCGCGATCGATCGCTTCCCGGACCGACTGGCGAAGGCGCGCGACCTCTGCAAGGCTGAGGTCGTCAACTACGAGGAGATCGAGGATCCGATCAACTTCGTGTTGAAGGACATGACGGGCGGGCGTGGGCCCGACCACGTGATCGATGCCGTCGGCATGGAAGCCCACGGTACGGGGATCTACGA
>DASWUT010000629.1:0-7460 GCA_036401455.1 Gemmatirosa sp.
CGGCCCACGCGAGGATGCGTCGCTGGCACCGAACAGCGACTACGCGGTGGCGAAGGCGGCGAGCGCGGGGCTGATCCACTTCTACGGAAAGCGCAAGCGACTGCCGTGCGCCAACCTGCGGCTGTACTCGGTGTTCGGGCCGCTCGAGGACGCGTCGCGGCTGATCCCGCAGGTCGTGGCGATGGGCGTCGAGGGGCGCTATCCGCCGTTCGTGGACCCCGAGATCTCGCGCGACTTCGTCTACGTGGACGACGTCGCGGAGGCGTTCGTCGACGTCGCGCTCCGGCTGCGCGAGGAGGACTACGGCGAGAGCTTCAACATCGGCTCGGGGCGGAAGACGACGATCGGCGACGTGGCGGCGATGGCGCGCGAGGTGTTCGATCTCGACGCGGAGCCAAGCTTCTCGATGCCGAGCCGGGGGTGGGACGTACCGGACTGGTACGCGAACGTCTCGAAGGTGCGAGAGCGGATCGGATGGCACGCGCGCACGCCGCTACGCGACGGGCTGGCCCGCACCGCCGCGTGGTACGCCGCGATCCCGGACCGCGAACGGTACCAGCGAGCGAGCAAGCGGTACGGCCTCGACACGAAGCACAGCGTGAGTGCCGTCATCGCATGCTACAAGGACGGGCAGGCGATCCCGATCATGTACCGGCGGCTGCGCGACACGTTTGCCGCGCTGCAGGTGGACTACGAGATCATCTTCGTCAACGACTGCAGCCCGGACGACAGCGAGGAGACGATTCGCGCGCTCAGCGCGGACGACAAGCGGGTGATCGGCATCTCGCACTCGCGCAACTTCGGCTCGCAGAGCGCGTTCCGGAGCGGGATGGAGATCGCCAGCAAGAACTCGGTGGTGCTGCTCGACGGCGACCTGCAGGACCCGCCGGAGCTGATCGCGGAGTTCGTCGCGCGCTGGCGCGAGGGGTACGACGTGGTGTACGGACGGCGCGTGAAGCGCGAGGCGCCGTGGCACATGCAGGTCGCCTACAAGGCGTTCTACCGCCTGTTCGACCGGTTCAGCTACATCAAGATCCCGCACGACGCGGGGGACTTCTCGCTCATGGACCGGCGCGTGGTGCGCGCGCTGCTCGAGTTCCCGGAGCGCGATCTGTTCGTGCGCGGGGTGCGCGCGTTCGCCGGGTTTCGACAGACGGGCGTCGACTACGTGCGCCCCGAGCGCCAGTTCGGCGTGACGACCAACAGCCTGATGAAGAACGTCGGGTGGGCGAAGAAGGGGATCCTGTCGTTCAGCAACGCACCGCTTAATTTCGTCAGCTTCATGGGCGTCGTGGTGTTCGTCGCGAGCGTGTGCATCGGTGTGGTGCAGGCGGTCCTCCGACTGGCCTACCCGTCGGCGGCGCCGCGCGGCGTGACGACGACGATCCTCCTCATCCTCCTCTTCGGGTCGCTCAACATGTTAGGCATCGGCGTGCTGGGCGAGTACATCGCGAAGATCTTCGACGAGGTGAAGCGGCGGCCGCACTTCATCCGGCGCAGCATCCTGCGCGACGGCGAGGTGCGGGCCGCCGGCGATGCGGGCGGCGGCGAGCGGCGCGCGTAGCCGACCCGGTCGAGGGGACCCGCCGCATGCCGATGACCTCGCGCGCGTGTCCCGTCTGCGGTCGCGGCGACGCGTCGCGGCTGTTCGCCGAGTCGACGGTCGACCCCGCGAAGCTGGACGCGTTCGCGTTCGCGTCGCGCAAGATGCCGGAGTACATGCACCATCGCCTGCTGGAGTGCACCGCGTGCGACACGCTCTATGCGTCGCCGGTGCCGGCGCGCGCGGAGCTCGAGGCCGCATACGAAGCGGCCGCGTTCGACAGCGGCGTCGAGGCCGGCTACGCGAGTCGCACGTACGGGCGGCTGCTCGCGTCGGTGTGCCCGGCGCTCCCCGACCGCGCGGCGGCGCTAGACATCGGCACGGGCGACGGCGCCTTCCTCGGCGAGTTGCTCGCCGCGGGTTTCGGGCGCGTGGCCGGCGTGGAGCCGTCGTCGGCGCCGATCGAGGCCGCGGATCCGGCGGTGCGTTCCCTGATCGTGCGAGGGTTATTCGATCCGGCCGATCACGAGCCCGCGAGCTACAGCCTGATCACGTGCTTTCAGACGATGGAGCACGTGGACGACCCCGTGCACCTGTGTCGCGGCGCGTTCGGGCTTCTGAAGCCGGGCGGCGCGCTGTTCCTCATCGGCCACGACCGGCGTGCGCTGTCAGCGAAACTGTTAGGCCGACGCTCGCCCATCTTCGACGTCGAGCACCTGCAGCTGTTCTCGCCGCGGAGCGCGCGGGTGCTGATGGAGCGCACCGGCTACGAGCGCGTGCGCGTCGAGGCGTTCGTCAACCGCTACCCCCTGCGCTACTGGGCCAAGCTGCTGCCGTTGCCGGCGGCGGCGAAACGCTCGACGCTCGGACTGCTGAACGTGAGCGGTGTGGGGCGGCTGCCGATCGCGCTGCCGGTCGGGAACATGGCAATCGTCGGGTTCCGCCCAGGGGCGGCACAGTGAGGGAGGCGCCGGCGTGACGTCCGCGACGTGGCTTCGCCGGCGAGACAACCTCGTCGAGCGCCAGGCGGAACGCTGGCGCCCGCCACACCTCGCGCCGCCGGCCACGGCGGTGCAACGCCTCGGGTTCGCGGTGCGCCGTTTTCTCGACCTGCAGTTCGGGTCGATCTGGCTCGATCTGTCGTCGGAGCTCGGGCGGTCGTATGGCGTGGTACTCGACGTCGGGTGCGGCGCGCAGCCGTTTCGCTCGCTCGTCGGCGCGTCCAACCGTTATCTGGGCATCGACATCGAGCAGGCGGACGAGCAGTTCGGTTACCGGATTTCGGACGCGATCTACTACTCCGGCGACCGGTGGCCCGTGGACGACGCGTCGGTCGACCTGATCCTCTGCACCGAGACGCTGGAGCACGTGCGCGAGCCGGCGCCGTTTCTCGCCGAGGCTGCGCGGGTTGCACGGCCGGGCGCGCAGCTGCTGCTCACGGTGCCGTTCGCGGCGCGCTGGCACTTCATTCCGCACGACTACTGGCGGTACACGCCGAGCAGCCTCGCCTTGCTGCTGCGCGCGCAGGGGTTCGGGGATGTCGCGGTGTACGCGCGCGGCAACGCGGTGACGGTCGCGTGCTACAAGGCGATGGCGCTCATCCTGCCGCTCCTCGTACCGACGGCGGGCGGCGGGGCTGCCATCGCGCAGCGGGCGGCGGGGATCGTGCTCTCGCCCGTGCTCCTCGTGCTCGGCGCGGTCGGGAACGCGTCGTTGCGCGGGCGCGGCGGCGCGGACTGCCTGGGCTACACGGTGACGGCCACGCGCGTCGCGTGAGCGTGCGCGGTCACGCGGCCGGCGGCTGGTGCGGAAAGACCCAGAAGCGCTGCAGCACGAAGTTGGTCACCGTCGTGACCGCGGTCGCCAGCAGCCAGCAGAAGGCGAAGGGCAGCGCGAACGTGGTGACACCGATCTGGATCAGGGCGCTCGACAGGACGAGCGAGCCGCCGTGCGCCGCGAGGAAGCGGGGGAGCTGGCGACCGTGCCCGCCGCCGCTGCGGAACGTCCAGGTGCTGTTGATCGCGTAGCTAATGGCAACGCAGAGCGCGTAGGCGATCGACTGCGCGACCCAGGCCATCGTCGGACGGTCGCCAAAGGTCCGGAGCAGGCCGCGGAAGAGGACGAAGCCGAGGGCGGTGTTGAAGCCACCGGCGATGGCGAAGCGTACGGCGGGCTGGTCGAGCAGACGGAGCAATGGCGCGCGGAGCGCGCGCGGAGGGGTCGTCACGCGGTACTGTCGTGCGGGGCGTCGTGCGCCGTCGGGTCGTCGACGAGGTGGGCCAGGTAGGCGCCGTACGACGACTTGCCGAGCGAGGCAGCAACGCGCGCGAGCTGGTCGCGGTCGATGAAGCCCTCGCGGAAGGCGACCTCCTCGGGGCTGGCGATGAGCAGGCCCTGGCGGTTCTCGATGGCCTCGATGAACATCGCGGCGCCGAGCAGCGACTCGTGCGTGCCCGTGTCGAACCAGGCCATGCCGCGCCCGAAGCGCTCGACGTTGAGGCCGTGACGTTCGAGGTAGACGCGGTTGACGTCGGTGATCTCGTACTCGCCGCGCGCGCTCGGCGCGAGGTCGCGCGCAATGTCGAGCACGTCGTTGTCGTAGAAGTAGAGCCCGGTCACCGCGCTGCTGGACCTGGGGCGGGCAGGCTTCTCTTCGATGCTGATGGCACGGCCCGCGTCGTCGATCTCGACGACGCCGTAGCGCTCGGGGTCGCGCACGGTGTAGCCGAAGATCGTCGCGCCGGCGGTGCGCGCGGCCGCGCGGCGGAGGAAACCGCGCAGGCCGACGCCGTAGAAGATGTTGTCGCCGAGGACGAGGGCCGCGCGGTCGTTGCCGACGAAGTCGCGGCCGATCACGAACGCCTGCGCGAGGCCGTTGGGCACCGGCTGCGCGGCGTAGCGGATGGCCATGCCCCACGCGGAGCCGTCACCGAGCAGGCGTTCGAAGAGCGGCAGGTCGTGCGGCGTGGAAATGAGAAGCACGTCGCGGATGCCGGCCAGCATCAACGTCGTGAGCGGATAGTAGATCATCGGCTTGTTGTAGACCGGCAGCAGCTGCTTGCTCACCGCGAGCGTGAGCGGATACAACCGCGTGCCGGATCCGCCGGCGAGAACGATGCCCTTCATGTGCCATCCATGCGCGGTACGTCCGGTCAGGCGGCCGGAGTGGCCGCGGTGGGTGCCGGCGTTAGGCCGAGTCGCTCGCCGCGGTAGCCGCCGGACTGAACGCGGCGCCACCACCACTCGTGGTCGAGGTACCACTGCACGGTCTTTCGCAGCCCCGTGTCGAACGTCTCGCGCGGCGTCCAGTCGAGGTCGCGCGCGATGTGCGAGGCGTCGATCGCGTAGCGCAGGTCGTGGCCGGGACGGTCGGTGACGAACGTGATGAGCTCGCGCCGTGGGGCGTCGCGCGGCGGGCCGAGCTCGTCGACGAGGTCGCAGATCGTCTCGACGACGTCAAGGTTGCGGCGCTCGTTGTGACCGCCGATCGCGTAGGTCTCGCCCGGGCGCCCGCGCTCGAGCACGGCGACGAGCGCCTCGGCGTGGTCGTCGACGTAGAGCCAGTCGCGCACGTTCTCGCCGCGTCCGTAGACCGGGAGTGGCCGTCCGGCGAGCGCGTTGAGAATGGTGAGCGGGATGAGCTTCTCGGGAAACTGGTACGGACCGTAGTTATTGGAGCAGTTGGTGACGATGGTCGGCATGCCGTACGTGTGATGCCACGCGCGGACGAGGTGGTCGCTCGCGGCCTTGCTCGCCGAGTAGGGCGAGCTCGGGCGGTAGGGCGTGTCCTCGGAGAAGTAGCCTGTGTCGCCGAGCGAGCCGAACACCTCGTCGGTCGACACGTGAACGAAGCGGAACGCGGCCGCGGCGTCGGACGGGAGGGCGGCCCAGTAACGACGCGCCTCGTGCAGCAGCACGTAGGTGCCGACGACGTTGGTCTCGACGAACGCGCCCGGAGCATCGATGCTACGGTCGACGTGGGATTCGGCGGCGAGGTGCAGGACCGCGGTCGGCCGATACGCGTCGAACACGTGAGCGACGGCGTCCGCGTCGCCGATGTCCACACGTTGGAACGCGTATGCGGGGTCATCGGCGACGTCGGCGAGCGAATCGAGGTTGCCCGCGTAGGTGAGCTTGTCGAGGTTGACGATGCGCGTGCCGCCGCGGCGAACCAGGAGTCGCACTACTGCCGAGCCGATAAAACCTGCGCCGCCGGTGACTAGGATCGTCGCCACGTGAGAGCCGAGGGGGAGAACGCGCGCCAACGCGTGATCTCGACGTCGCATGATGGACGACGGGACAGCGCGGAGTGGCAAGCTTGCGCGGTCCCCGACGACTGGTCAAGCGGATGGCCGCACGGTCGATGCGATGCGGGTGCCGCGTCGGCTCGGTCGACTGTCGAGCCAGGGCCAGTCGTTACACCGGCCGCGGCATCGGGGCCCTCGACTTCAGGCGATTGAGTGGCCCCTCGAACCAGTGCCAGGACAGGGCGGCGAGCGCAGTCGTGACGAGCAGCAGCACGGCCGCGTACGCGAAGAACTGACGGCCCGACCCCTCCGACGCGCCGGGCGCGAGCATCCTCGCGATCGGTCGCAGGAGCGGGCCGTGGAATAGATAGATCGCGTAACTGTATCGGCCTAACACCCGGAGGGGCGGCGTCTGGAACGCGCGCGCGAACCAGGTGCTCGGCGCACTCGTGGCGGCGCGCGCGACCACACCGCCGTACCCGACGGCGAGCGCTGAATAACCGAGGGTGGCGACGAGTGGCGCGGCGTACGGAAGCCCGCGGAACCGGATCGCGAGTCCACCGACGACGAGCCCCCCAGCGCCGAGGAGCCACGGACTCAATCGCGCGAGGCGTGCTTCGCCGTCCGGTCGCCGCCACACCGTGGCGATCCATGCGCCGACCGCGAGCGCGTCGGCACGCAAGGGCATCAGCGTGTACGCGGCGTGCGGCCCAACGTCGCGCATCGCGAGCACGCGACCTGCCAGCGCGGCGACGACGATGGCCCCGCACACGGCGGGCATCCGGCGGCGCCCGGCCCACAGCACGAGCGCGGGCCAGACGAGATAGAACTGCTCCTCGACCGAGAGGGACCAGAGCGCGCCGGTCCATCCGCGGGTGATCGCCCCCCACCCATAACGAGCGACGAGCAGGTTGGACCCGTACAGCCAGTGCCAGAGCGGCGAGTGCGGCTCGGGCGCGGGAGGCGCGATGAGGACGACGACCAGCAGGTAGGCGTAGTAGAGCGGAAAGATGCGGAGCGCGCGCCGGGCGTAGAACGCCGAGAAGTATCCTGGCGGCGTCGCGGGTCCGTCGCCACGGGCGTCGAGCAGGATGCCGGTGATGAGGAAGCCCGACAGCACGAAGAACAGATCGACGCCGCTCCACCCCGCGCCGGTGACGGCGCCGAGGAGTCCGCCGACGCGTGTCGCCGCGAGCGGGAGGACCTGCTGGCAGTGGTACAGGACGACGAGCAGGATCGCGAGCCCGCGCACGCCGTCCAGGCTCGCGAGGTGTCGCGCGCTGGGCGGGGCTGCGACGCGGGGTGCGGTCACGTCTCGCACGTCGGCGCCGAGTACAGGCCACGGCGGCGATGGCGCGTAGGCGCCGTCGTACCGCGTTGGCGAGCTCATGCTGATCCCTTCGTCACGAGAGGACTTCCGGCTCCGCCGCCGATGATGCGGCGTCGTGGCGAGGCGGCCGCGACAGATGCCTTCGAGCGGCGACCTTCGACCCGACTGACGATTATCACAGACGTGCTCGCTTCACCACCTCTCCGCGGCGCGTGATCCGCTGCCGAGCACAAACATCCTCGGTCACCGCGGCGCTGGCCCCTACGCTGCGCCACAGCCCGGCGAGGAGGACCGAGCGCCGGTCACTGCCAGGGTCGCCGGGGACGGGTGGCCCCCCGCT
>DASWUT010000630.1:0-1753 GCA_036401455.1 Gemmatirosa sp.
TGGCGCGCGCGCGCCCGAACGCCGTCGCAACGCCGCGCTCCGCGAACTGATCGACGAGATGCTCGCCTCGATCCGGACGGCCGTCAACCGCGACCTGTGGACCCCCGGCGAGCGCGAGCAGTACGAGCGCGAGCTCGCCGAGATCATGGCACGCGTGCGGAGCGAGGCCGTCCCCCGCGCGTAACGCGGGCGACGGCCGTGCCCGAGCGCCGCGGCCTACCGCTCCAGCTTGAACCCCGGGTCGACCGCCGGCCGGCGGTCCCGCTCCGCGACGGCCCAGCCGGTCGCGTACATCCACCGCGCCATCCGCGTCAGCTTGGCGTAGTCGATGCGATCGGGTTCGTCGCGAACGGTGTGATAATCGGGGTGGAGCAGCGTCGTGAACATCACCGCCGGTACGCCGAGGCGCGCGTACGGCAGGTGATCGCTGCGGAAGTACCACCCTTCCGGATGCGTCGGGCGGTCCCACACCGAGTCGAGCGCGAAATGCCCGACCTGCCGGTTGGCGGCGAGCGCGATCGCGACGAGGTCGGACGAGTTGCGGTGCGGCGGCTGGACGCCTAACAGCGCCGCCGAATCGGGGCTGTTGCGCCCAATCATGTCACCGTTGAGCACGGCCACCATCGCCGCGCGCGGCACGGTGGGGTGCGCGGAGAACCACCGCGAGCCGAGCAGCCCGCGTTCTTCGGCGCCGTGCCACACGAACAGCGCGGAGCGCCGTCCGGGCGCCTTCACGAATGCGCGTCCCGCCGCGAGGATCGCGACGTCGACGCTCGCGTTGTCGTCGGCGCCGTTCCGGATGCTGTCGAGCCGTCCCCCGCCGACGTCGACCGGCGTGCGCACGCCGTCGTGGTCGTGGTGCCCGCTGAAGACGACGTACTCATTGCGGAGCCGCGGATCGCGCCCCGGCGCAACGGCGACCACGTTCGCGCTCGGGTAGACGAAGCTCTCGGCGACGAGCGACAGCGTGAGCCGTCCCCCCGCGGCCGCCGCGCGGCGCAGTCCGGGTCCCGCCGCGGCGCGCACCCACAGCACGGGCGCGCCCGTCGGGATCGCGGCCGCGCCGGTCGTGTCGACGTTGTACCGCCCGCGCAGTAGCGAGGCACCCGCGAACTCCCAGCCCGCTTCGGCCGTCGAGTCGCCGACGAGCACGACCGCTGCGGCGCCGCGCCCCACGAGGGCGTTGCCCTGCTCGCGTAGCGCGGCAAAGACGTAACGGGCCGGGCGCAGGCTCACCCCCGCGGGTGGCAGGGCGCGCGGAGGCCTAACGTCGACGACGACCGCGCGCCCACGGACGTCGGTCGTCGTGTCGCCGGCCGCGAGGGCGACGAGCGGGAGCGCGCCGCGGAACTCGACCGGCGCCGCGGGCACGACGTCGCGCCCCCACTGAAGCGCGACGGGCGATGCGCCGGAGGCGACCTCGACACTACTCCGCTCGGGCGAGATGCGCACGCGGCGCATCGGCCACCACTGGAAGTAGGTGCCGTCGTCGCCGGCTGGCCTGAGCCCGGCCGCGCGCGCGCGCTCGGCCATCCAGATCGCGGCCCGCAACTCGTCGAGCGTGCCCGCCTCACGCCCGCGCATGCTGTCGCTGGCCATCGCGAACAGGTCGCGGCGAAGCTCCGACTCGCGAATCGAGGCGAGGGCTGGCGGCGCCGGAACGGTCGTCGCGGCGCCGGCGGATTGCGCTGCGGCGCCGCGCGACGCGGCTGGTCCAACGACGAACACCACGGCGACGAGGGCCGCCGCGACA
>DASWUT010000631.1:0-2525 GCA_036401455.1 Gemmatirosa sp.
CCTGCAGCGCGTGGCGGAACGTCCGGCGCAGCACTCCGCGCCCCCCGGCGAGCTTGCGCGTCGCGAACTCGTCGACCGTGAACGGACTCGCCGCGACGCGCCCACGCCGGAACAGCACGACATACTGGCCGGGCACGACGCCGTGGCCAATCGCGCCGTCGGCAACGACGCCGCGGGTCGCGGATGCGCCCACCTGCGCGTCGGCGCCAGTCGTCGATCGGGGCGCGACGATCTCGTCGTGGCAGCCGGCGACGACCGCGGCCGCGAGCACGGCCGCGGCGGCCGCGAGGACAGCGTGGAGGGACTGGGTCATGAGACGGAGGGGTGGGGACGTCGCACGCAGGGAGCGCGTGCGCGCCCAGGACGCGTCGCGAACGCGGTAGCGGTCGAGGTGCGCCTATTCTACCGCTCGGAACCCGTTCCGGCCTCATCCTCGTCGGCGCCGTCCGCCGCGGGGTCGGAGGCGCCGGCCTCGGACGCGTGGTTCGTCGGCGGCCGGCGCTGCCGGCGCCGGCGGGGCAGCTCCCGTACGGGTTCGGGAAGTCCGTCCCGCCGCGCCGTGAGGCGCCGCCCTTCCCACTCGCGCCACTCGGCGATCTTCGCGTGGTCGCCCGAGAGCAGGATCGGGGGCACGCCATGTCCCTGGTACTCGGGCGGGCGGGTGTAGCTGGGGGCCGAGAGCCCCCGCCCGTAGAACGAATCGCCATATGCGGAGTCGTGGTCCGACATCGCGCCGGGCAGCAGCCGCACGACCGCGTCGATCACCACCAGCGCAGCGGGCTCCCCGCCGCTCAGGACGAAGTCGCCGAGCGAGAGCTCCTCGGTCGCGAGATGGTCGGCGACGCGCTGATCGACGTCCTTGTAATGCCCGCAGAGCAGCGTCAGCTCCGGGCCGGCCGCGTACCGGAGCGCGTCGGCCTGCGCGAACGACTTGCCGCGCGGCGACAGCAGGACGATCGGCGCGGTCGCGCCGAGGTCGGCGACGGCCTCGAAGAACGGCCCGGGGCGCATGACCATCCCCGGCCCGCCGCCGTAGGCATAGTCGTCGACCGAGCGGTGGCGATCGTGCGTGAAGTCGCGCAGATCGACCAGTCGGTATTCGACGCTTCCCGCCGCGCGCGCCCGCGCCGGGATGCTGAGCCCGAGCGGTCCCTCGAAGAATTGCGGGAAGATCGTGACGACGTTGACGCGGAGCACCGAGCCGGATCGCCGGTGGAAGGTGAAGGCCCGCGTTCGCGGGGGTCCGCGGTCGCGTAAGGCCAGCCTTATTCGAATAGCCCTGCTGGCGGGTCGACGGTGATCGTGCGCGCGGCGACATCGACCTCGAGGATCATCTCGGGGCGGTACGGCAGGTACGCGGTGCGCGGCTTGGCCGCGTCTGGGGTTTCCGCGAGGCGCACGTCGAGCGTCAGCCCCTGCGGCAGCTCGACGAGGTCGATCACCTCGCCGATCGCGGTGCCGTCCTGGTGCACGACGCGCATGCCGACGAGCTCGTGCAGATACACCTCGTCCTCCGTCGGCGGCGGCAGCTCCGCGTACGGCACGAGCAGTGCGCGTTCGCGCCACGGTTCGGCGGCGGTGCGATCGGCGATCTCGTCGAAGGTGACGATGAGGCCACTCTTGAACGGGGTCGCGCGGCGCACCGTGAGGGTGAGCGGCGGGCCGCCGGGCCGCCGGTCGGCCGTGAGCACTCGCCCGTCAGGCGTGCCGCCGAACACACGACGGCCGGCCGCGAACACTGCGTCCGGCGCGTCGGTGAACGTTTCGACCGCGAGCTCGCCGCGGAGGCCGTGCGCGCGGCGCACGATCCCGACGAGCGCGAGGTCGTCCATCGGCCGTGCGGCGGTCACGCCTCCACGGAGAGCGACGCGTCGGCGGACGGCGACGCGTCGGAACCCGCGACCGGCGTCGCCGGCTCGGTGGGCGCCGCCGATGCCGCCGATGCCGCCGGGGCCTCGGAGAGCGCGACCGCGCTCGCCTGGCGGCCGCGGGCGAGCCGCTCCTCGTGCATCGCCTTCAGCACGCCGGCGCGACGGAGGATCGAGCGCACCGTGTCGGACGGCTGCGCGCCGACCGAGAGCCAGTGCGTGGCGCGTGCGACGTCGAGGTTGATCTTCTGCTCGTCGCTCGAGCGCGGCGCGTACTGGCCGATGATCTCGATGAACTTGCCGTCGCGCGGGCTCTTGCTGTCGGCGACGACGATGCGGTACGCGGGGGCCTTGGTGCGGCCGACGCGGCGGAGACGAATGCGGACCATCGGGTTATCTCGAGTAGAACGGGTCGATCACACGCACGGGTTCCTCGCGTCGCCGGCGATTCCGGCGCGCACCCGGCGCGATGCGCCACGAGCGGCGCGAACTACCGCGGGCCGAACGGCATCCGCGGCATCCCGGGGAGCTGCGGCGGGCGTCCGCCCGGCCCTCCGGTCATCTTCTTCATCATCTTCTGCATCTGCCGGAACTGGTCGAGCAGGGCGTTCACTTCCTGCACCGGCCGTCCGCAGCCCTTCGCGATGCGCAGCCGCC
>DASWUT010000632.1:0-1925 GCA_036401455.1 Gemmatirosa sp.
GTACGAATCGAGGCTGCGCCCGCGGTAGTCGAAGTTGGTGCGCACGTCGTCCGGCTCGCGCCCGTTGAACACCGACCCCTCGAGCTTCACCACGCGCGTGAACAGCCCCGCGGTGAGCACGCCGAAGCTGATGTGCGTCGCATCCTCCCAGTGGTGGCCGAGGGTGGCGAACGGATCCGCGGCGGCGGACGGGCGGTGCGGGAAGGCGACCGGGCCTAACGCCGGCTCGCCGACGGGCGCGGCGTAGAGCTGCAACCCGAGGTCCGGCGCGAGTGGCCTCTCGTACAGCGCCGCGAGCTCCATGAACAGGTCGTGCGGATGCTGGCGGTCGTGCAGCGGCCGCCCGTGGTACGCCTCGCCCGTCTGGAGCAGGAGCGGGTAGCCCCGGGCGCCGACGGTGAACGGCTCGAGGCTCAGCATCCCGCGCAGCTCGAGGCGGCCGCCGGTGCCGCCGCCGTCCGCGGTGGCGCGCCCGAGGTTGTGCGCGGCCATGAGCATTCCCCAGTTGACGCTGCCGACCTGGCTGGCGCCGCGCGGGCCGCCCTGGTGGTCGTACTGACCGAAGGCAACGCCGTGGAACATGAGTCCCCAGCTTCCGGCATCGAACATCCGCGCGTACATCGGCGTCGAGTCGGGCACCCACGACGTGCCCGAGCCGGTGCGCGTCATCGGCAGGCCGAGCGGGCCCGTCATCATCGCCTGCATCCCGGTGGACATGCCGGGCGCCATCGGCGCGTCGTGTTCGGGCATCTGCGCGCGCGTGCGGCGCGGTGCGGCGGCAGCGATCGCGGTCGCGGCGAGTACGCCCGCGAGGCCCCGCATCGCGACCCGTGCGGCGCCGTCCCACGCCCGGGCCGCGGCCTCGCGCACCGCGTCGAGCGAGTCGAACACGCCCACCGCACGCGCCGCCACGTCGGGCGGCGCCGGCACGAGGTCGGGCACGATGATGACGGGCATCCCCGCCGCGAGCGCCGCGCGAGCGCCGGTCGGCGAGTCCTCGAATGCCAGCGCGGCCTCGGGCGCCACGCGCAAGCGGGCGGCGGCTTCGAGGTACAGATCCGGATGCGGCTTGCCGCGCGCGACGTCCGCCCGCGTGACGACGGCCGAGAACAGCGCGACGAGGTCGCCCAGCCGCTCGGGCACGAGCGCGGGCCCGCTCGACGTCGCGAGGCCGAGCGGGATGCCGCGGGCGCGGACGAAGTCGAGCCACGCGCGCGCGCCCGGCCGCAGGGAGACCCCCGCGGATGCGACGAGCGCGCGCATGCGGCCGTGGCACGTGGCACGGAACGCGGGCACATCGAACGTCTCGCCGTAGTAGTCGCGGAGCATGCGGTCGCAGACCTCCGCCGGGTGGCCGACGAAGCTGGCGAAGCGCGCGTCGTCGAGTGCGATCGCGTGGTCCGCCGCGGCAGCCTGCCAGACTCGGCGCTCCAGCCGTTCACTGTCGACGAGCAGGCCGTCCATGTCGCAGATGACGGCGGCCGGGAGTCGGGCGATCACGAGGCAGGGTGCGGAATGAGCGAACGGTGACGCGGGCAAGGTAGCCGCGCCGGGCGTCACCCCGCCGTGCCGGGGCGGGCGTGCACGGGAGATCCGGCCGTGCAGCGTGCACGTCGGTGCGCATAGCTTCGGGGGCCGCGCGAGTCGTCTCGCCCGCTTCCCCCACCAGGCCCGCTCCACGCCGCCCATGCGCCCTCCCCCGTGCCCTCCGGAGTTCCCATGACGCGTGCGACCGTTCAGCGCGCGATTCGCCGGTGCGCCGCGCTGCTCGCGGCGCCGGTCGTCGCCGCGGCCCAGATGCCGCGCGACACGGCGCCCGCGCCCACGCTCCTCGTTCCGGCGCGCGTGTTCGATGCCCCGGCCGGCGTCGCGCGCCCCGGATGGGTGGTGCTCGTGCGCGGCGGACGGATCGCCGCCGTTGGTCC
>DASWUT010000633.1:0-2291 GCA_036401455.1 Gemmatirosa sp.
GGCGGAATCCGCCGAAGGCGCGGCTGCCGGGGTCGGCGTCGGCCCCGCGACCACCGCCGGCGATCCGACTGCCGCGGCGCCGACCGCGGCGGCGGGCGGCGCGACCGGTGCAGGGGCGGCGCTGGCCTCTCGCTGCGGCCGTGAGCGGATCGCCACGCCACCACCGACGAGCATCGCGAGGACGACGGCCGCGGCGAGCCACGGCCAGATTCGGCGTTCGGGATCGCGGCGTGTGATCGGCCCGTCGAGTGGCGGCGCGATCGAAGCCGCGACGCTCGCCGCGTCGGAGGCGAGCGGCGGGAAGGCGTCGGGTACGGCCTCTGGCACGACGTCGAACGTGGTCGCGCCGAGCGACGGGGTCATCGGCTCCGGGACGCGCTCTGCGATGGGCATCGCGACCGCGGGCGTGAACATCGTCGGCGTGACCTTGGGCGGCACGAAGCTCGGTGCCGGCACGCGCGGCGTGACCGGCCCGGGCGCGGGCGCCTCGATTACCGGCGGGAGCCCCGACCGGCGCTCGACGACCTCCGGCTGGGGCGGCGGGAGCGGGACGTCGGGCGGCGGGACCTCGCGCACGCCCGGCGTGTTGGCCGCGGGGATGAGCCGGCTCAGTCTTTCGCGCAGCACGGGCGGCGAGTCCCGCGGGATCGCCGACAGCGCCTGGCTCACCGACCGAAGGTCGGGGAACCGTTCGACCGGCGCCTTGGCGAGCATCACGCGCACGACCGCCCCGAAGGCGGCGGGCACGCCGTCGCGCCGCGCGGAGAGCGCGGGCGGCTCGGCGCGCAGGTGCTGCTCCTGGATCCCGTACTGCGTGCCGTCGAACGGCACCTCACCCGTGACGAGATGGTACGCCACCACGCCGAGCGCGTACTGATCCGAGGCGGGCGTGAGCGGCTCCACGCGCCACTGTTCTGGACTCATGTAGTGCGGCGTGCCGATCGCGAAGCCGGTGCGCGTGAGCTGCTCCGCTTCGGCCACCTTGGCGATGCCGAAGTCGGTCACGACGACGCCGCCCGCACGGTCGAGCAGGATGTTGCCGGGCTTCACGTCGCGGTGCACGACGCCGTGCTCGTGGGCGTACTGCAGGGCGAGCGCGACCTGGTCGACGACGTGCGCGGCGAGGTCGGGGGCGAGCGGCCCCGAGCTGCGCAGCAGCTGATCGAGCGAGCAGCCATCGACGTACTTCATCACGAAGTAGCGCAGTCCCTGCGCTTCCTTCGCCCGGTAGACGCGCACGACGCTCGGGTGGTCGTCGAGGTTGGCGGCGGTGCGCGCCTCCTGCAGGAAGCGCTGCGACATCGTCGGATGGTGGGCCAGCTCGGGGAGCAGGACCTTGATCGCGACGTAGCGTGCGAGCTCGCGGTCCCACGCCAGGTACACCGCGGCCATGCCCCCGTGACCGACCTCGCGCAGCACGTCGTACTCGCCCTGCGTCGCTACCCGGAGACGGGCCAACAGGTGGTCCTCGGCCACTTCACCCGATGGCGACAGCGCTGCGCCGCACGACGGGCAGAACCGCGACCCCACGCTGGCGACCGTGCCGCAGCGGGGGCAGACGACGCTCGCGGTCGTGGCACCGGAGAACGATGCGCCGACAGCGGGCGGAGCGGTGGGGGTGGGGTCCGACATGAGGGCCTCGCTCAGCGCGAGCCTGCGAGAAGAGAGTGCGCGGCCAGTGGCATGCACCGGTGGAATGCACGGCCCGGAACGCTGCGGCGAAGGTGGACATGCGTGGGCGCTGCCGTCAAGCCAGCAGACAGAACCCGCGGCCGGCGCCGCACGTACGAAGCACCGGTGCTTCGTCCCGATCGATACACATGGCCCCCACGGTGCCCGGTGCCGATGCGCCGCTCTAGACTACCCGCCCACCTCTCTCGCTCTCCGTCATGGCCGACCACATTCGCGATCGCATCAACCGCAAACTCGCCGTGCTCGGCGAGGAGCGCCTCTATCAGGTGCTCGACTACGTCGAGTTTCTCGAGCTGCGCTACGGCCAGCCCGCGACGAGCCCGACACCCGCCAACCCGTTCCAGCGATTCGCCGACGGCATCGAGGATCGACTGCGCGCCGGCGGCGTCGCGGCTGCGACCGTGTCCGAGGCGATGGGATTTCTCAACAAGGCCGTCGGCGTGCTGAACGAGGTCGCGACGGCCGGCCGCACCGTCGCGACCGACCTCGCGAGCGCCGCGCAGCGCATGACGGACATTCCGACCGGTCCGGCGAGCGCGGGCGCGGCCGGTACGGCATCTGCTCAGGGGACGCGCACGCCCGGTCCCGGCGCCTCGTCG
>DASWUT010000634.1:0-4942 GCA_036401455.1 Gemmatirosa sp.
CGAGGCTGCTGGTGACGCCGCGCGGACAGCCGACGCACGGCGGGCGAACACGGTCGGCACGCCCGCATTGAAGCGCGCCCGGCGCCGTTGCGCTACGATTGCGGCACGATGTCGCTCCTCACCGCCGACATACTGTTCGACGGCCCGGGCGAGATGCGCGCGCGCTGCCGCGACGTGGACTGGGCCGCGACCCCGCTCGGGCCCGTCGCGCAGTGGCCCGCCGCGCTCCGCACCGTCGTACGCACCGCGCTCGAGTCCCCGTTTCCGACGAGCGTGTGGTGCGGGGCGGCGCTCACCCTCGTCTACAACGACGCGTACCGTTCCGTGCTCGGCGTCAAGCACCCTCGCGCGCTCGGCCGGCCGGGCGCGGAGGTGTGGGCGGAGGTCTGGGACGAGCTTGGGCCGGACTTCGCGGCGGTCGCCGCGGGCGGCCCGCCCGTGCAGGCCGACGACGCACCGTTCGTGATCGAACGCGCCGAGGGCGAACCGGGTCAGCCGGCGTGGTTCACCTACGGGCTCACCGCGGTGCGCGACGACACCGGCGCGGCGGTCGCGGTCCTCAACGTCGCCGTCGAAACGACCGCTCGCGTCGAGGCCAGCCGGCGGCTCGCCGCGACCCTCGGCAGCATCAGCGACGCATTCTTCACGCTCGACCGCGCGTGGTGCTTCACGTATGTGAACGACCGCGCGGAACAGGTCCTCTTCCGCCGCCGCGAGGAACTGCTCGGCCGCAACGTCTGGGAGGAGTTCGCGCCCGCGGTCGGGTCCGCGTTCGAGGTGATGTACCGCCGCGCGATCGCCACCGACGAGGCGGTCACGTTCGAGGCGTTCTATCCGCCGCTCCAGACGTGGTTCGAAGTCCGCGCCTATCCAGGGCCGGAAGGGCTCGCGGTCTACTTCCAGGATGTCACTCGACGCCACGACGCCGACGCGGCGCTGGCCGAGAGCGAGCGGCGCTTCCGCACCGTGCAGGACGCATCGCCCGACGCGTCGCTGCTGCTGCGCGCGGTACAGGACGCGTCGGGCGCCGTCGTCGATTTCACGATCGTCTACGCCAACGCAGCCGTGCAGCGCATCCTGCTCGGCCGCGACGCGGACGCCCCGGAACCGCTCGTCGGCCGGACGGTGTGCGACGTGTTCCCCGAGTCCGTCGCGGCGGGGCGGCTCGACGTGTACCGGCGTGTGGCAGAGACCGGCGAGCCGTGGCTTCAGGACGTGCAGTACACGCGCGGGGCCGTGGAGCACGGGCTGCGCGTGACGGCCATTCGCGTGGACGACGGCGTGCACGTGAGCGCGGCCGATCTCACCGAACGGCTACGGGCCGAGGCGGAGCGGGCGCGGCTGCTCGCGGCTGCCGAGGCGGCGGCAGAGCGGGCCGAGCGGCTGCGTGCGCTGGCCGTCGCGCTGGCCGACGCGGTGACCGAGCGCGAGGTCGGCGAGCGGGTGATGCACGAGGGCGTGGCGGCGTTCGGCGCCTACGCGGGGGTGGTCGGCGTGCCGATGCCTGGCGGCACGTCGGTCGAGATCACGCACAGCCTCGGGTACCCGCCGGGCAACAAGATGGCGCTCGGCGAGCGGTGGCCGCTCACGCACCTGTCGCCGCTCACCGAGGCGATCCGGACCGGCGCGCCGGTGTTTCTCTCGTCGCGCGACGCGTGGCGCGCGCGGTATGCGGCGGAGCACGCGTCGGGACGTGCGGTGGATGGCCTAACGCCAGACGTCGGGTTACCGCCGGCGGGGAGCCGGAGCGCAGCGTGGGCCGTCCTGCCGCTCATCACCGAAGGCCGCGTGCAGGGCGCGGTGTTGTGGGCGTTCACCGAGCCCCGCGCGTTCGACCCGGCCGAGCGCGAGGTGCTCGCCGCGCTCGCGGCGCAGTGCGCGCAGGCGTTGGAGCGCGCGCGACTCTACGCGGCCGAAGCTGCCGCGCGGCGCATCGCCGAGGAGGCGAACCGGGCCAAGAGCGATTTCCTGGCGACGATGAGCCACGAGCTGCGCACGCCGCTCAACGCGATCCAGGGCTACGTGCAGCTGCTCGAGATGGAGCTGCATGGCCCGGTCACGCCCGCGCAGCGCACCGCGCTCGCGCGCGTGCAGCAGAGCCAGCGTCACCTGCTCGGGCTGATCGACGCGGTGCTCAACTTTGCCAAGCTCGAGGCCGGCCGCGTCGAGTACCAGATCACCGACGTCTCGGTCGCCGACGCGGTCGCCGATGTCACCCCGCTGATCGAGCCGCAGCTGGCAGCGCGGCATCTCGCGTGTGAGATCGCCGTTCCGGCGGCGCTGGCCGCGCGCGCCGATCGCGACAAGCTCGCCCAGATCCTGCTCAACCTGCTCTCCAACGCGGCCAAGTTCACCCCCGAGGACGGACGGGTGGCCATTGTCGCCGCCGCCGACGGGCCCGGCGCGGTGCGCCTCGACGTGCGCGACACGGGCATCGGCATTCCGCCCGAGCGGCTCGCGAGCGTGTTCGAACCGTTCGTTCAGATCGCCGCCGGCGCGAGCCCCTACACGCGCACGAGCCAGGGCACGGGACTCGGCCTGGCAATCAGCCGCGAGCTCGCGCGTGGAATGGGCGGGGACCTCTCGGCGGAGAGCACGCCCGGGATGGGGAGCACGTTCACGCTGCGGTTGCCGGCTGCTGTGGCCTGACGTGGGGCGCGTGCGGCCTAACTGATCCAGGTATCGACGAAGCAGCGACGTTTCATGGGTCGCGCGCGAGCGTCGGATGACGTCCACCGCCGCCCGGCCAGCCCGAATCCTTGCCGGGTGGCCCGCGCGAACGCACGTACCTTTCGGCCGCACATCGTCCCGCTTCCCGCGCCAATGCCCGACGCTTCTCTCGTCTGCTTCTCGATCGACTACGAGCCCGACTGCCCGCCGTACCTGTCGAGCACGTTCCGCGGCGTCGAGGAGGCAACCGCCCCGCTGCTCGCCATGCTCGCCGACCTCGGCGTACCGGCGACCTGGTTCTCGACCGGGGACGTTGCCGAACGCTACCCGGACGCGGTGCGCGCGATCGTCGGTGCGCCGGAAGGGCACGAACTCGGCTCGCACGGGCACACGCACCGCCGCTTCGACGCGCTCGGACCCGAGGACGCGCGCGACGAGATCGATCGATCGAGTGCCGTGCTGCGGCGCTTCGCCCCGGTCGACTCGTTTCGCGCCCCCAACCTGACCTTTCCCGACGCCTACCTTCCGCTCCTCGAACGGGCCGGGTACGCGCTCGATTCTTCGCACGCGAAGTACAAGGCGCCGTACTGGCGTGACCTGCGGCACCCTGCGCCGACGCGCTTGCGGCGCATCGCGGCCTCGGTGACGTCGAGCGTGCTCCGCCTGCCGCGCCCGATTCGCGCGGCTTACTTCGCCACGTTGAGTTCGCCGGTGGTGCTGTTCGTGCACCCGTGGGAGTTCGTGGACCTCACGCACACCGACCTTCGGCTCGACTGCCGCTTCAACACCGGGCCAGTCGCGTTCGCGCGGGTGCGCGCGGTGCTCGAAGGTTTCACACGGCGCGGTGCGCGCTTCGTGACGATGCGCGACGCCGCACGCCTGACCGCGGCCGGGTCGTCGCGCGCCGGGCCCGTTCGGTGAGCGCCGGGGTGGCGGCCGGTGCGGCGCGCCGGCGGCGGCTGTCGCCGCGCGCGCGCGTCGCGCTTTCCGTCGGTGCCTGGCTCGCCGGCACGGCGCTCGTCGTCGTCGCGCTGCGCGCGGTTGGCTGGGAAGCCGCGCTCGCCGCCGTTCGGCGCGCGCACCCGCTCTGGCTCGTGGTCGCCGTCTGCTGCCACGGTTCGATCGTCTTCCTCTGGGCGTGGCAGACGTACGTGCTGCTCCCCCGCGGCCCCGACGGACGAGCCGCCCTCGCCGCGGACGGCACGCGCGTCACCTACGCGCGGTGCGCCGAAGTGCAGGCGCTCACCGCGACCGCGTCCAACACCGTGCCGGCCTTCCTCGGGCAGGCAACCGGTGTCGCGCTCCTGTCCGAGCGCGTCGGGATCGGGACCGCGGGCGCGCTCTCCGTGTTCGCCCAACACAACCTGGTCGAGGGCTTCGCGAAGATCGGCGTACTGTTTGCCGCCGCGCAGGTCGCCCCACTCCCCCACTGGATGCGCGAGGCGCTCGTCGCGCTCGCCGTCGGCATCGTCGTGCTCACCGCCGCCCTCGGCACGGCCGCGTGGTACGCGCGGCGGCATACGGCGCGCGCGGCCGATGCAGCGCTCGCGCCGGCGCCGGCCGTGCCTAACATCCCCGCCGACGCCGACCGCCGCCGGCGTGACCCGCTCGCCCGCGCGCGCGCGTTCATCGTGAGTTG
The DNA here is from genome assembly GCA_036401455.1 of Gemmatirosa sp. Lineage (GTDB taxonomy): Bacteria > Gemmatimonadota > Gemmatimonadetes > Gemmatimonadales > Gemmatimonadaceae > BPUI01. The sequence goes on from DASWUT010000634.1 coordinate 4,310, forward strand.
GGCGGCCACGCTCGATGCGCTCCGGCACCCGGGGCAGCTCGCCGCGGCGTTCGCCATCGCGGCGGCGATGAAGCTCGCCGAGGCGAGCGGGTGGTGGGCGATCGAGCACGCGTTCGACGTCGCGCCACGGCGTGGCAGCGCGATCCTCGCGCTCGCCGCGACCAACCTCGCGTCCGCGATCCCGGCCTCACCCGGCAACCTCGGCGTGTATGAAGGCGCCGCGTTCTCCGCCTACCACGTCCTGCTCGGCGTGCCACGCGAGACGGCGATCGCGCTCGCCCTGCTCGGGCACGTGTGCTACCTGATCCCGCTCGTTGGCATCGGGTGGGCGATCCTCTCCGTCCGACAGGTCAGCGCGTTCCGCGCGCGGCGCCCGGGCGGCGCGCCCGATCGCCGCGCCGCGCCGTAGGGCGGGCGTAAGGCGGGCGCTCGGAACCGCGGTCAGACCCGCCGCCGGTCCGACCGACGCCGTTCGGCGAACGCGACGCGGGGCGACAGTCGATCTTCGGTATATATTCGGGTGAAAGCGCGTAGCAATCGCGACGCGTCCCCACCCCGCCGTCCCATGTCCGACGCCACTGTTGCCGCCGCCGCTTCGGTAGCCGTTGCCATCATCACGGCGGTCGTGGGCCC
>DASWUT010000635.1:0-8919 GCA_036401455.1 Gemmatirosa sp.
GTAGCAAGCGCGGACGTGCCCGGTCAGCGGGCCGCCGCGCGTGCCCCAAGCATCAATGCCCACCCCCCAATGTCCACGGCCGTCCCCGCGGCCACCCCCGTCGCGATCGGTCCGTTAGGCGCAGCGAACGCGCAGCTGCTGCGCTGGACGGGCGCGGCGCTCGCCACCGCGGCGCTCGCCACCGCGGCGCTCGCGAGTGCGCTCCTGTTCAGACTGTACATCCTGGCGTTCTACGCCGGCTCGGCGGGCGACGGCTACATCGCGCGATGGAACGAGCAGTTGCCGCGTCTCGACGAAGCACGGACGCTGGCGGCCACGGCCGGCATCGGGCTGCACTTCGCCGCGGGCGGGCTGATCTTGGTGCTCGGCGGCGTGCAACTCGTTCCCGCGATCCGCCACCGTGCCCGGGCTCTCCATCGGTGGACCGGACGTGTGTACGTGACGGCGTCGCTGCTGGCGGGGCTGGGCGGGCTGACGTTCATCGTGCTCAAGGGTATGGTGGGCGGGACGCCGATGGACGTGGGATTCGGCCTCTACGGCCTGCTCACGGTGGTGTCGGCGGGCGAGACGGTCCGCCACGCGCGAGCCGGACGTGCCGACCCGCGGCGCATCGACGCGCACCGCGTTTGGGGCCTGCGCCTCTTCGCGCTCGCCATCGGCTCGTGGCTCTACCGCATGGACTATGGCGTGTGGATGATGGCCGCCGATGGCGCCGGCCACACCGACGACTTCCGCAGACCGTTCGCCGTGGTCCTGGCGTTCTGGTTCTACCTGCCCGACGTCTGCATTGCCGACGCCTTCAGCCGCGCGCGCCGCCGCACGACCGACGCCGGCGCGCGGCCGCGTGCTATCGCCCGCCCCGCCCGATGACCTCGACCGCGGCCGGCGAGCCGGCGACGAGTGCGGCGCCGGTCCGTGTGACGCGCCCCGTCGCGTGCGACCAGTGCAGGCCGGTGATCTCGGAGTGGCCCTGCTCGTACGCGTACGTCGTTCCGTCGTCGCGGTACAGCGCGAAATCGGCGTCCGGCCCGTCGTACACGCGAATCGTCGTGAGCTTCTGCTCCTGGTTCGTGCTTTCCACCGGCTCACCGAGCGGCAGGATCGAGCCTGCGCGCACGAACAGTGGCAGGATGTCGATCGGAGCGTTGACGGTGATCGTCTGGCCGCCGTGTACGCGCTCGTTCGTCCAGAAGTTGTACCAGTCCGCGCCGGCGGGCAGGTACACCTGGCGTGTCGTTCGTCCCTGCTCGGTCACCGGCGCGACGAGCAGCGCGGGGCCGAACATGTACTCGTCGCGGATGTCCGCCGCCTTGGGGTCCGCGCCGAAGTCCATGAACAGCCCGCGCATGAACGGCGCGCCGGTCTGGTGCGTCGCGTAGCCGAGCGAGTAGATGTAGGGCATCAGCTGGTAGCGGAGCTTGAGGTACTTCACGAGGATCGGCTCCGCCTGCTTGCCGTACGACCAGACCTCGTTCTGCGGCCGGCTGCCGTGCGCGCGGAAGTTGGGCTGGAAGGCGCCGTACTGGAACCAGCGGACGTACAGCTCCGGGTAGTCGTCGTAGTGCCCGACGACCGCGCGCGCGTCCGACGGGTCGAGAAGCGGCGGCCGCTCGGGGACGTGCGTTCCGGGCAGGTAGTCCCATCCGCCGATGTCGGTACTCCAGTACGGCATCCCCGACGCCACGAAGTCGAGCCCGGTCGGGATCTGCCGGCGGAACGTGTCCCACGTCGGCTTGATGTCCGACGACCAGAAGATCGTTCCGTTGTGCTGCGCGCCGGTGAAGGCATCACGTGCGAGGATGAGCGCGCGCGACGTCAGGTCGCGGCGGAATCCGTCGTAGATCGCCTTCGTGTGGAGCAGCGGGTACAGGTTGAAGAACTCGGTCCCGGGTCCGACGTGGAGGTACGCGCCGTTAGGCGGCAGATCGGGCTCGGTCTCGTCGGCCCAGAACGCGTCGAACCCCTTCGCGACGTAGTTGTCGCGGATCACGTCCCAGAACCAGCGCGCGGCGTCCGGGTTGGTCGTGTCGATGTCGGACCCTGCGCGGTCGTACGGCTGGCCGTTGATCGGCGTACCGTCGGCGAGGGAAATGAACCAGTTGTGGTTCCGGACCGTGCTGTAGTAGCGATCCTCGGGAATGAAGCGTGGCCACACGGAGATCATCGTGTGAAAGTTCATCGCGTGCAACTGCTTGTTCATCCCGACCGGGTCCGGCCACTTCGCGGGATCCATGTCCATCTCGCCCATCTTCGTGTAGTGGAACCAATCGATGACGAGCACGTCGGCTGGCAGGCGCCGGTCGCGGTACCCCTTCGCGACATCCATCAGCTCCTGTTGCGTGACGTAGCGCTGCTTGCACTGGATGTAGCCGTACGCCGACTTCGGCAGCATCGGCACGTCGCCCGTGAGCAGTCGGTAGCCGGCGTAGAACTCGTCGTACGTTCGGCCCGCGATGACGAAGAACGACACCCGCTGGCCGACGTCAGACGTCCATCGATTGGACTCGTTGAAGCCGAAATCCACCGTCGTCCGCGACGGGTTGTCCCAGAGCAGCGCGTAACCCTTGTTGGTCACGACGAACGGAACGCACACGGTCGGCGCGGCCGGTGCCTCGTAGTCGTGGGCGCAGCGCACCGAGCGGCCGCGCAGGTCGAGAAAGCCTTCCTGATTCTGCCCGAGCCCGTACGCGTGCTCGTCCGACGGCGCGCGGAAGCTTGCCCCGACGCGGTAGAAGGGCGGGTCCGTTGGGCGCCGCTCGTTGAGAATGGCGGCGTTCCCGTCCTTCTGGTTGGGCACCGACATCTCCCAACCGGTCATCTGCAGCAGCGTCGCACCCTCGGGCGTCGAGACCGAGATGCCGACGCCGGGCGTCGATCCGTTGAAGAACCGGCCGATGTCGGCCTGCGTGGCCGTCGGGGTGTAGTGCCCCTGTGGCGCGACACGCACGACGAGGCGTGCCGAGCGCAGCACGTCGCCGGCGGTCGTTTGTTGGGCGCTCCATCCTGCGGGTGCCGGCCGCGCGGTGATGCCGTACCCGGGCGCGGCGAGCGCCTCGGGCCTGAGCAAGCTCACGGACACGCGGACGATGTTCGGCGCGTACGGCTCGACGACGACCGTCGCGCCGCCGCGATCGAGCGTGAGCGGCTGCGCGCCGGCGCGGGCGGCGAGCGCACCGCAGAGAAGCGCCGCGACGTGGGACAGGACGACTCGTGTACGATGTGGCATCTGAGGAGTGACAGGGTGCCTAACGCGCGCTCGGCCGCATCGTCACGGTCGTGCGGAGCGGAAGGTCGGCCGACGAGCCGCCGACGCGGAGTTCGATCGCGTCGCGCTCGACGACGAACCGCCCGTCGGCCTCCGACCAGTACGCGAGGTCGGAGGCCGCGAGCGGGAGGGTGACCGTCGCGGACCGGCCGGCCGGGATCGCGACGCGGCGGAACGCCTTGAGTTCCTGCATCGGTCGGGCGACGGCGGAGCCGCGGTGCGCGACATAGAGCTGGACGACCTCGTCGCCGTCGCGCGTGCCGGCGTTTCGCACGTCGAACGAGACGGCGAGCGTGTCGCGGTCGGCGACCGTGCGCGACGAGACGTGCAGGGCCGAGTAGGTGAACCGCGTGTAGCTCAGCCCGTAGCCGAACGGGTAGAGCGGCGCGGTACGCAGGTACTGATACGTGCGGCCGTGCCGCAGGTCGTAGTCCATCATCGGCGGCAGCTGGTCCATCGACGCGACCCACGTCTGCGTGAGCCGACCGGCCGGATTGTAGTCGCCGAACAGGACGTCGGCGAGCGCGGTCCCCTGCGCCTCGCTGTTGTGCGTCATCGCGAGCACGGCCGGCACGTGCGCCTGGGTCCACGTCGTCGTGAACGGAAAGCTCGCCTGCAGCACGACGACCGTGCGCGGGTTGGCGGCGAGCGCCGCGCGCGCGATCGACTCCTGCGCGAGCGTGAGGCTCTTGCGATCGACCGCCTCCTTTCCATCGCTCGGCGTCGGACACTTCGCCCACCCGGCGTTGCAAGTCGGGTGGTTGCCGATCACGACCACCGTGACGTCGGCCGCGCCGGCGAGCCGCGCGACCTCCGCGCTGTCCATGCCCGTGGCGTAGTCGACGCGAACGCCGGCACCCGCGCGCTGTCGGATCCCGGCGAGCGGTGTCACCGCAAGCGGCGGCGTCCCGCTGTACCAGTCCAGCGCCACCGAATCGGCGAGCGGCCCGATCACCGCGATCGACCGCACGGCCGTCGCGTTGAGGGGCAGCACGGCGCGCTCGTTCTTCAGCAGCACGATCGACTCCTGGGTCGCCGTGCGCGCGAGCGCGCGCGGGACCGACGCGTTCCACGGATCGCCGGCCGCGGCGTCGGCGAACCCGATCCCGGCGTACGGAACCCGGTCGTTGGGGTCGAGCATGCCGAGGCGCGTCATCACGCGGAACACGCCGCGCAGATTGCGGTCGAGGTCCGCGGTGGTGATGAGTCCCTGGCGGAGCGCGTCGCGCACCGACGGCTTGTAGTTGTCGAGAAATTGGTTGATGCCTGCGTGGATCGCCGCGGCTGCCGCCTCGGGCATCGTGCGGTACGCGTGGTGCGCACGCACCATGTTGGTCAGCGCGCCCGCATCCGTGCAGAGAATCCCGTCGAAGCCCCACGCCTTCATGACGACGTCGCGCAGGACGGGGTTCGCGGTCATCGGCACGCCGTTCCAGGCGTTGTACGACGCCATCATCGCGTTCGCGCCACCCTGTTGAATGGCCATCCGGAACGGCACGGCGTAGTACTCGTGGAACTCGCGGGCATCGAAGTTGGACGACGAGCTGTCGCGTCCGTCCTCGTTGCTGTTGGCGAGGAAATGTTTCAGGAGCGACGCCGCCTCCCAGTAGCGCGGGTTCCGGCCCTGCAGCCCGCGGCTGTACGCGGCCGCGAGGGTGCCGACGAGAAACGGATCCTCGCCGTACGATTCCTCGCTCCGTCCCCAGCGTGGATCGCGGCTGAGGTCCGTGTTCGGCGCGCGCACGACCATGCCGCCGCGGTGGTACCGTCCGCTCGCGTACCGCGTCTCGTGCGCCTCGACCGCCGCGACGCGCTCCAGCAGCGCCGGGTCCCAGGTCTGCCCGAGCCCGCGTGCCTGCGGAAACTGCGTCGTCGGGATGACGGTCTGGTTGCGCCCCTGCCATCCCCCCGGTCCGCCGAGGGCGAGTCCGTGGAGCCCTTCGACGTGTCCGGTGCCGACGATCCCGAGCCGCGGCACGGTGGGATCGGTGCCGAGCGCGTCGATCTTTTCGTCGACGGTCATGCGCGCGAGCAGATCGGTGATGCGCGCCTCGGTCGAGTCGCGGACATCGGGCGCGACCGGGGCCTGCGCGCGCGCGGCAGCGCCGGCCGCAGCGCCGGCAACGGTGAGCGCGACGAATGGGACGAGGGCGACAGCGCCGGCGCGACGCGTCGTGCGACGGATGACACCCTCAACGGCGCGACGGCGGAAACGCATGCTCGACAGTGGTGTTCGGCGGCTCGCGGCCGCGTCGGATCGGCGTGCGTCAGCGAACCGGGGCGACCGGCGTCCGACGCGCGCGGGGAACGGCGGAGCCGCCGCCCGTCCCATGCTGCGAGTGCGCGCACGCGAACGCAAGACTGGCGGGGTCGCCCACCGAACGCGTTCCGGCCGCGCGAACGCCGGCCCGCGCTGCCGACGCCCGCGGCACGGCCCGCACGCGCCCTGCTCGCGAACGTGCCGGTCCGCGTCCTCGCCGCCCGTACCATCGAACGCGACGCGGACCACGGCCTCGCACGGGTGGTCGGGACTGCCTAACACCCGGATCACCCGTCGCGCGCGGAGACGTAGCTGCAGCGGGCACGCCGGAGCGTAGCCATTTCATGAGGTCACCGGCGAGACCGGCGCGCGGATCGCGCCGACCGCGCTCGACCTGGCCGTCGCGACAGCCCACGCGTTGGCTCGCCCCTATCACGCCGGTGCTCGCCGCGGCCGCGAGCACGCCCGGCGCGTGGGCGTGCGTGGACGAACCGTCCTTCGGAGGGATCCCACGGACGAGCATGCCCGACCGTTACGCGACCCGCGGCGCGCAGCGCTTATGACCGCGCTGACGGTGGCGGCGGCGGCGGAGTGCCGGCAGGCGTCCGGCCACACCGCCGACCACCACGGCGCGGGTGGCGACCCCGAGCGGGGGCGTGCGGCGATCGTCGCCTACGGTCGTCGCCTACGGTCGTCGCCTACGGGTGCGGTTCCTGCCACATCATCCCGGGCGTGCGGCCCGCGCGCGGGCTGGTCGGGTCGCCCCTCTGGACCACTGGACCTCTGGACCACTGGACCACTGGGCCACTGGGCCGATCGACGCGTCGTCGCCGGCCTCGTGCCTAACTCTGCCGACCGCCTGATCACGTGGCTGACCGTGCCGCAATCGATCCAGCCCGGCTCGGCGATGCCCAACATGGGCGTCACCGACGGTGAGGCGCGCGACATCGCGGCGTATCTCTACACCCTTCACTGATCCGGCCGTGTCCCCTTCGCCTCCGCCGAATGCCCGCGTCGCCGCCCGCGACCGGCACGCGCCTTCCGGTGCCGACGACGGCCGTGGCGCCGAACACGCGCGACACGCCGAACGCGGCGACACGCCGCGGCAGCAACGACGCCAGGCGCGCAGCCGGCGCCAGATCAGCGCGGAAGTCGTGCACGAGGCGATCCGTTTCGAAGGGGAGCAGGAGCTCGACCGCAGCACGGGCGCGCTGTTCTGGTCGGGGCTCGGCGCGGGGCTGACGATGGGGCTCTCGCTCGTCGGGCAGGGGCTGCTGCGGGCCGCGCTCCCGGACACCGCATGGCGCTCGCTGCTCACGTCGCTCGGCTACACGGTCGGCTTCGTCTTCGTCGTCGCCGGTCGGCAGCAGCTCTTCACCGAGAACACGCTCACGCCGGTCCTCCCGGTGCTGCGCGAGCGCTCGCGGTTCCCCGACCTCGCGCGACTCTGGGCGGTGGTGCTCGCGGCCAACCTGCTCGGCGCGCTCGCGTTCGCGTGGGTCGCGGCCGTGACCCCGGTGTTCCAGGCGGACGCCAAGGCGGCGTTCGTCGAGATCGGCCGCGAGGTCCTGCAGCCGTCCGCGGGGACGCTGTTCCTGCGCGCGGTCGTCGCCGGCTGGTTGATCGCCCTCATGGTGTGGCTGATGCCCGCCGCCGAGCACGCGCGCCTGGCGATGATCATCGTACCGACGTACGTCATCGCGCTCGCGCACCTGGCGCACAGCATCGCCGGCTCGGTGGACGTGCTCTACCTCGTCTGCGCCGGCGCGGCGAGCTGGGGCGAGTACGGCCGCTTCGTGCTCCTGGCGCTCCTCGGCAACGTGATCGGCGGCGTGGTGTTCGTCGCCCTGCTCAACCACAAGCAGGTCGTGGCCGGCGGGGATGGCGACGCGGCCGGCTCGGACGACGGCGCGTGACGCCGCGCCGTCGTCCGTGAGCGGGTGAGGCGCGGTCGGCCCGCGCCTCACGTGGCGATCTGCCGCGCCCGGTCGAGGTGTTTCTGCAGCACGGGCAGCGACTGCCGGATGAGGGTCTTCACGTGCGGGTCGCGGGCCGCCGCCTCCATCCGGTGCGCGTCCGCGATGTCGTGCTGGTGGTCGGCGATCTCGTGCTGCACGAACGCGGTGTCGAGCGCCCGCCCCTGCAACGTGCGGAGGTGCTCCAGCACGTGCGCGGTCTCCTGCGCCGTGGTGTCGCCCGGGGGCGGCGCGGGGGTGATGGAGAGCCGCCGCGCGAGCGAGCGGGTCTCGCGCATCGAATGGCTGTGGTCGTCGATGAGCATCATGGCGTAGGCCCGCACCGCCGGGCTCGTGCGCTGCTGTCCCACGTAGCGCGCGATCGCGATCTCGGCCGAGTCGCCCCCGATCTCCTTGTCGAGGATGTTGGCGTCGCTGAGCCGGGTCGTATCCTGCCCGGTACGGCCGGTGTTCGCCTGGCGGGGCGCACGGTCGGGCCGGCCAGAGGCACCGCTGAACGTGGTGGCCGCGCGCAGCCCTGCCGGGATCGCGGCGGCAGCGAGCAGTGCGGTGAAGATGCGTCGTGCACGTATTGGGGGCCGCGTCATTGCGATGCTCTCCTCTGGAAGGTGGTCGGTCGGGGTGACGACGTGAACACGGCGCGCGTGCAGCCTCGGGCCTCGTGATTGAAGCTGTCCGAACGCGTCGCGATCCTTCGCCGCGTCCTCACGCAGAACGCGAGCGTCGCTCGGTACGACGCATCGAGCGCGCCCTGGCTGGCGCGCTCGCCGCCATACCCGTGCCGCTGAGCCTCGATCACGCGTGCAGGCCGACCGGAGCGCGGTTGGCGGCAGCGCCGCGCGTCACGCCCGGTCCGCGGCGTCCGCGAGCATGGTGAGGGCCATGTGCGGCGCCGTGAGCGCGGCGAGGCCGGCGAAGAGCACCCGCACCGCGGCCGCGGTCGGCGGCGAGTGTCCCGCGCGCAGCAGGTGCCAGGCACCGAGCGCGAGCGCGAGCGTCGCGAGCGTGGCGGGAAGCGCGGCGCGGACGAAGGCGGCCCACGCACGGGCTGCGCGCGCGGGGTCGAGCGTGGCGGCGAGGGTCATCGCGTGCCGCGCGGAGTGCAGGACCGCGAAGTACAGAAGGAACGAGACGAATGGCGGAAACGCGGCCGCGAGCGCGGGCACTGCGAGGCACTCGACCGCGTCGGCCGCATGCGCTCCGACGGTGCCGCCAGCGAGACCGGCGTCCATTGGGATCGCGCCCGCCTCGCGCCACCGAACCACATGCGGCGCGCCACGCGTCATGCGCGCGACGTAGCGTGCCAGCGCGGCGTCGAGCGTGCCCGGCGCGGGAACCGCGTCCGCGATCACGGCGATCTCGATCAGCGCCTCGCGCTCGGTGTAGGGGAGCACGTAGCCGAAGCCGACGCCCTCCCC
>DASWUT010000636.1:0-5752 GCA_036401455.1 Gemmatirosa sp.
GGACGCGCGGTCACGCCGCCGCTCCCGCCCGCCCGCTGCCGCCCGGCTCTGGCGCGGACACGATCGCGACCGTGCACCGCGACACGCACACCAGCCGGTCCGCCTCGTCCACGATCCGCACGTCCCACACGTGCGTCGACCGCCCCACGTGCGCCGGCGTCGCCGTCGCGGTCACCACGCCCTCGCGCATCCCGCGCACGTGGTTGGCGTTGATCTCCAGTCCGACCGCGGCCTGCCGTTCCTGATCGATGTGCAGCCACGCCCCCACGCTCGCCACCGTCTCGGCCAGCGCGACGCTCGCCCCACCATGCAGCAGCCCGAACGGCTGGTGTACCGGCGGCCCGACCGGCATGCGCGCGACGACGCGCTCGCGCGTGAGCTCGACGAACGTGATCCCGAGCGTGGCCGCGAGCCCACGCCCCGACAGACGCTCGACGATCGCCGCCGGCGCGATCGGGGCGTCAGCCACCGCGCGCCGCCGCGAGCGCGGGCGCGACCACCCGCGCGTGCCACGACGCGGCGAGCGGCCGCTCGAAGCCAGCGCGCCAGTCGGCCGCAGTCGTCACCGTGGTGTCGAACACCGGCGTCTCCGCCCCCACCGCGCCCGCCGCCGCCGCAGCGCGCAGTGCCGCGCGATCGCCCCCTTCCACCCCGCCGTCGACATCGCGCCAGTACACCCGCCCCGTCGTCAGCAGCGACGTGCCGAGCGTCGGCTCGAGCGATCGAAGCGCGCGAAACAGCCCGTCGATCGAACACCCACTCGCCCCCGCCGTCGACTGGTCGACCGCGATCGCGAGAAACCGCCCGTCGCGCCAGTCGCGCGCGGCGCGCAACGGCGCGCCGTGCGCCGCCCACCCCGCGAGGAACCCGTCGGCGGCGGCGAGCAGCGCGCGCTCACCCTCCGCGGTCAGCGGCGCGTCGGCCGCGAACACCCACAGGCGGGCATCGCCCGGTAGCGAATCGAACGGAACGGAAGGCATGGCAGCGAAGCGTGCAATGAGAGCGCGGAACACCGCGGACGCGGTCGGCGATGTCCCGGGGTAACACGTTCCAATGTAGCGGACGCGCCGTGCCCCCCTCGGGCCCGCCGGAGTGCCGCGCGTACTTTACGCCCGTGACCGACCGCACTCCGCCCACCGCCGCGTTCCCGACGTGACGACCCCGCCCGCACCCGCCGGTGCGCCGTACACCGGCCCAGAGCGTCGCGGCCCCGACCGCCTGCCCGTCTTCCTCGAGCCGACGGGACGCCGATGGGAACGCATCCGCGCCACCGTGCGCGCCGTCGCCGTCCTCACGAGTCTTCTCGCCGCGGTCGTCGTCATCGTCGCCCTCGTCGCGCCCAACCTCGGCGGACTCGGCAACACGCTGCTCCCCGACCAGCGGGTGCTCGGGCGCCCCGCGCGCTTGCTGCTGACCAGGAACGCCCGCCAGCGCGCCATTCAGGAAAACCGCCTCTACGGCGCGCTCCGCACCCACCGCATCCCCCGGGGCGTCCGCGCCTCCGACATCCGCGTCGACCCGCGCGCCAAGGCGCCCGGCCGCGTCCCGCTCTCCGACGAACGCACCAACCCGATTGTCGCCGGCTTCTACGTCGCGTGGGACTCGACGTCCGGCGTCTCGCTCGCCCGCTACGTCAGCCACCTCGACTGGGTCGTCGGCGAGTTCGCCTTCGTCGATTCGACCGGCGACTCGCTGCGGATCAAGGTCGACAAGCGCGTCTTCGAGATCGTCGACACCGTCGCGCAGGCCGACCGGCCGCGCGTGTTCCTCATGGTGTCCAACGCCTACCGCGGCGACTTCACCCCGCGCGCGCTTGTCCGGCTGACGAGCAGCGCGGCCGGCCGCGCCCGCGCCGTCGCCCAGCTCGTCGCCGCCGTGCGCGAGTTCGGCTTCGCCGGCGTCACCCTCGACTTCGAGAACTTCCCCCCCTCGGCCGACCCCGGGCTGCTCGCCTTCGCGCGCGAGCTGCACGACGCGCTCAAACCCGTCGGCGCGATCCTCACCCAGACGATCGCCACCGACGAGATCGAGGCCGACCGCGCCGCGCGCTACGCGTCGTTCAACGACTACGTCTTCCTGATGCTCTACGACGAGCATTACACGACGAGCGGCGCCGGCCCGGTCGCGAGTCAGGCGTGGTTCGAGTCGCACGCGCGCGACTACCTGCGCTACATCCCGCCCCGCAAGGCGATCGTCGCCCTCGGTGCCTACGGCTACGACTGGAACGACGCGGAGTCGAAGGTGACCACCGTCAAGTTCCAGGACGTCATCGAGTTCGCGCGCAACAACGCGGCGACGATGCAGTGGGACGCGCGCTCGCTCAATCCGTACATCGAGTGGACCGACGCCGACTCCACGGACCACGTCGTCTGGTACCTCGACGGCGCGAGCGCGTTCAACCAGGCGCGCGCCGCGATGCGCATGGGCGTGGCCGGTCTCGGCGTGTGGCGGCTCGGCTCCGAGGATCCGTCCATGTGGCGCGTGATCGACCGCGCGGGCGTCGCCGCGAGCCCGATGCCGCTCACCACCATCGACTCGCTGTACGACGTCGACTTCTTGGGCACCGGCGAGGTGCTGAAGATCGTCGCCACGCCGACGGCCGGTGCGCGCACGCTGACCGTCGATCCGACGACCGGCTTCGTCACCGGGCAGACCGTCACCGCGCTGCCGTCGCCCTACGTCGTGCAGCGCGCGGGCGCGCACCCCGGCGCTCCGCCCGGCAAGGGCGGCCGCAAGATCGCGCTCACCTTCGACGACGGACCCGACGGCCAGTGGACGCCGCCGATTCTCGACACGCTCCGCAAGTACAACGCGCCCGCGACGTTCTTCGTGATCGGGCAGAACGTCCAGAACCACCTCGCCCTCACGCGCCGCATCTACCGCGAGGGGCACGAGATCGGGAACCACACCTACACGCACCCCAACCTCGCCCTCGAACCGCGCTGGCTGCAGCGGCTCGAGATCGACGCCACCGCGCGCATCCTCGAGGCCGCGCTCGACCGCCAGTCCGCCCTCTTTCGCCCGCCCTACTTCGGAGACGCCGAGCCGACGACGACCGACGAGCTCGGGCCGGTGAGCGTCGCGAGCCACCTCGGCTTCATCACCGCCGGTCTGCACCTTGACGGCGAGGACTGGGACCTCGCCCACACGCACACTCCCGAGCAGATCGTCGCCAACGTGATGGACGCGCGCGACGGCCGCCCGCTCGACGGCAACGTCGTCCTGCTCCACGACGGCGGCGGCAACCGGCGACTCACCGTCGCGGCGTTAGGCCCGCTCATCGACTCGCTCCGTGCGCGCGGCGACACGCTCGTCCTCTTCTCCGATCTCACCGGCGTGCCGCGCGACGTGGCGATGCCGCCGCTCGCGCGCGGCAGCCTCGCGCTCCGCTGGCTGGAGCTCGCCGGCTTCGGGCTCATCGGCGGCGGCGAGTGGGTGCTCTTCTGGGTGCTCACCGTCGCCGTCGTCCTCGGCCTCGCGCGGCTCGCGTTCATCATGACGCTCGCCGCCGTGCACCGCGTCCGCTCCGGCCGCCGCACCGCGCGCCTCGATGCCCTCGCCGCCGAGGGGCACCCGTCGCCGGGCCACGACTACGCGCCGAGCGTGAGCGTGATCGTGCCCGCGTACAACGAGGAGAAGGTGATCGTGAAAACGATTACCTCGCTCCTTTCACAGCGCTACGCCGGCCCGCTCGAGATCGTCGTCGTCGACGACGGCTCGCCCGACAGCACCTACGATATTGCCGAGCACGCCTACGCCGATCACCCGCAGGTTTCGGTCTACACGAAGCCCAACGGCGGGAAGGCGAGCGCGCTCAACTTCGGCATCGCCCGCGCGCGCGGCGAGATCGTCATCGGCCTCGACGCCGACACGGTCTTCCTGCCCAACACCACCGCCGAGCTGGTCGCCCCGCTCGCCGACCCCAAGGTCGGCGCGGTGGCCGGCAACGCGAAAGTTGGCAACCGCGTCAACATCGTCACGCAGTGGCAGGCCGTCGAGTACGTGACGAGCCAGAACCTCGACCGCCGCGCGTTCGCCCTCCTCGACTGCATCACCGTCGTACCTGGAGCGGTCGGTGCGTGGCGGCGCGCGCTCGTGCTCGAGGTCGGCGGGTTCAGCGACGACACGCTCGCCGAGGACCAGGATCTCACGCTCGAGATCCGCCGCCGCGGCTACTCGGTCGCCTACGCCGACCGCGCGATCGCTTACACCGAGGCGCCCGACACGCTCCGCGGCCTCGCCAAGCAGCGCTTCCGTTGGAGCTTCGGCACGCTGCAGTGCATGTGGAAGCACCGCGACGCGTTCCTCCGCCCACGCTACGGTTCGCTCGGCACCGTCGCGATGCCTAACGTGTGGCTGTTCCAGCTCGTTTTTGCCGCCATCGGGCCGGTTGCCGACCTGATGTTCGTATTGAGCATCTTTTCGGTGTGGCTCAACAAGCTGCAGCACGGCTCCACGTACGCGCTCGTTAACCTGCAGCAGATCCTCGCCTACTACGCCGTCTTCCTCGTCGTCGACTGGCTCGCCGCGGTGCTCGCCTTCCTCATGGAGCCGGGCGAGGACCGGCGGCTCACCTGGCTCATCTTCCTGCAGCGCTTCGCGTACCGGCAGGTGATGTACTGGGTCGTCGTCCGCTCGTTCGCCGCCGCGCTGCGCGGCCGCGTCGTGGGCTGGGGCAAGCTCGACCGGACCGGCGCGGTCACCGTGCCCGGCAGCACCGGCGGGGACCGGCGCTGGTGGCAGTGGCGCCGCCCTCGCCCCGCCTGACCGCGCGGAGGACGGAGCGGTGACGGGGCGGTGATGCATCCACGGGCCCGCGTCGGCCTGGCTACCTTGCGGTCATGACTGCGCCGTCAGCTCCACCGCCCCGCCCGCCGGCGGGCGGCCCCGAAGCGGGGAGCGCACGCGTAGACGAGCGCACCCGCGCGCGCCGGCCCCAGGCGCGCGGGGACACCGCGCCGCCCGCCGCGCGCGCGACCGACGCCGGCGCCCGCCCGGTCGTCACCCCCGCCGCCGAGGCGCAAATCGCTGAGCGGGCCCGGTGGATCGGGCCGACGATCGCCGTCGTGCTCTTCGCCGCCGCGCTCGTCGTGCTGCAGCGCGAGCTCGCCGCCTACCGCTTCCGCGACGTCCTCAACGCCTTCCACGCGATCCCGGGCTCGCGGCTCGGCGCCGCGCTCGCCTTTACCGCGCTCTCCTACGCGGTGCTCCCCGGGTACGACGCGCTCGCCCTGGCCTACGTCCGCCGCGAGCTGCCGCTCCGCCGCGTCGCGTTCGCGTCCTTCCTCTCCTACGCCATCTCGCACACGCTCGGCTTCCCCGTGCTCACCGGCGGGGCCGTACGCGTGCGCTTCTGGAGCGGCTGGGGCCTCTCGACTGGCGAGATCGCGCAGGCCGTCAGCTTCGCCGGATTTGCCTTCACGCTCGGCATGGGGCTGATGGCCGGCGTCGTTTTCGTCGCCGCGCCGGCGGAGATGACGCGCCTGCTGCACCTGCCCTTCGATTCGCTGCGCCCCGTCGGTGCCGCCCTCCTCGCGCTCGTCGCCGCCTACGTCGCGTGGAGCGTCGTCACCGCGGTCCGCGGCGCAGCGTCGCCGCCCGCCTACGGCCGCCGGGCCTTCGACCCGCCCGACGTCGCCGGCGCGACCGCGGACGCCCAGGCCGACGATGCAGCCCGCCAGCACGATGGCCCCATTCTCGTCGCGTCTCCCACCGCGGGCGCGGGGCTCACCCCGGTCATCCCCGTGCGCTC
>DASWUT010000637.1:0-5834 GCA_036401455.1 Gemmatirosa sp.
GCCGTAGCGCGGGTCGAGCGCGTTGACGATCCCGTCGTAGGCCAGGGTACCGCCCGCGCCGCGCAGCGTCGTGACGAGCCCCAGACTGTCGGTCGCGCCGGTGATCCGCAGGGGCCCCGCGTAGGTGCCCCGCACGGAGACGAGCGGGTACGAACGCGCGAGCGTCGTGAACGAGAGCGGCTCCGCGTTGAGCGTGAGGTCGTAGCGCGTCGGCGTCGGCCCCTCGCCAAACGTCACGCGCCCGCCGCCGGTGAGCGTCGTCGGCGCGCCCGGTCCGTCGACGTGCGTGAGGCGCGCGTCGCTCAGCCGCACGTCGGTGTACAGCGAGTCGAGCGTCGTGCTCCCGGTGACGACGCCGCGCAGTCGCGGAAAGCTCGGGTTGAGGAACTCGATCGTTCGCAGGTCGACGAACGCGTCCTGCACGTGCACGCCGAGGAAGCGCGTGTCCGCCGGCCGCAGAATGTCGAGCGCGCCCGCGAGCCGCACGCGCGACTGCGCCCCGGGCACGTGCGCGTCGTCGTAGGTGATCTGCGCGTCGTCGACGGCGAAGCGATTGACCGGGCCGCCGCGCGCCTTCACGGTTCCCGTCAGCGTGCCCTGGAAGTCGTACGGAAGCGCCTTGCCATTGAACGTGCGCAGCAGGTCCCAGTTCACCGGGCGCAGCGCGACGTCGACGTCCTGCACGCCGAGCACCGGTCCACCCACCGCGAACGTCATCGCGCCCGTGAGGCGCGAGCGCGTGGTCCGCACGTCCATGTTGGACAGCGCGTACTCGATCACGTGCAGGTCGGTGCGCCGGTTGTGCATCGCGAGGTCCATCGTCCCGCCGCCCGTCGTCGGCAGCGTCGGGTAGACCCAGGCGACGTCGGCGAGCGACACCGAGTCGCCGTGGACGCGCACGTCCCAGCGGATCGGCAGGTCGCTCCCCCAGACCACCTTCGCGCGGGCGACACCCGTGCTCCCCGGCAGGTCCCAGTGCGGGAAGGTGGCCCACAGGCTGTCGCCCACGATCCGCACGTCGCCGCGGATCCGGCGCCACCGGAACGGCGGATCGGTCTCGTCGAGGTCGAGTCGCGCGACCTGGAAGCGCAGCCCCGCGCTGTCCGGCCGCGCGAGGCGCATGGCCGGCACGTCGAGGTCGCCGCTCCAGCGGTAGGTCCGGTTGTAGTACCGCCCTGCCCGCCGGATCTCCGCCCCGCCCTGCGTGCGCCCGGCGAGCGCGACGCGGATCGCGCTGTCCCGCCGCGCGCCGTGCAGCGAGTCGGCCGGGTGCCAGGCGAGCGTGAGGGCGAACTGCACCCCGCGCACGCGCACCGAGTCGGCGACGATGAAGTCGCCGAAGCCAGGGCCCTGCTTGGGCGTGGTGTCGCGACTCGTCTTGAACAGGCCGTTGTAGTTCCAGCGCCCGTTCTCGAACTGCCGCAGGTGGATCACCGGCCGTTCGAGCTCGACGCGCCGCAGCAGGATGCGCTTGTTCAGCAGGTCGCGCAGCGCGTACTCCACGTGCACCGGCCCGGCCGCGGCGACGAGCGAGTCGTCGGCGCTCCGCAACTCCACCGAGTCGACCGAAACGCCCGACCACAACCCGCCGCGGATCGCGCCGATGTAGAGCCGCCCCCGCACGTTCGGCGTGACGGCCGCGAGCAGCCGGCGCCGGATCCAGTCGCGCCCCGCGTCCGTCTGCGTGACGCCGACGACGCCCCCGACCGCCACGCCGACCACGGCGAGAAGGGTTCCGGCCGCGACATACGCGGCGAGTCGGCGGCGGGAGCGGGGCACGGCGGGGCGGGAGGGGCTGGGACGAAGTTAAGAGGGCGGGGGCGGCGCGTTGCGGGAACGGCGTGTTGCGGCGTGTTGCGGCGGGGTGCGACGGCGGGGGCGTCGACGGCGCTCGTGAGACCGCCGTCGATACGCCGACGTCAGAACGCCTGCCCGATCCAGATACTCGGATTCAACCGCCGGAGGAAACTCCCCCCACTCGGCGGCCGATACGTCGGCGGACAGCTGCTCCCACTCGAGCCCGCGACGCCGACCACCCCGCCCGCACTCCCCGGCGACACGCAGTACAACACCTGCGTGCGCGTGTCGCCTGGCGTGATGTAGTACGCCGGCCCCGCAGTCGCCGCGTACGGGTTGTACCCGAGGTCCACGCGGATCGCCCCGAACGGCGAGCGCACGCGCACCCCCGCGCCCGGCGTGACGCGCAGATTCCGCGCACCCGCCGTCGCGTTGTCGCCGCCGCTCCCCCGGTTGAACACCTCGCCCGCATCGGTGAACAGCGCCACCGCGAGCAGTTCGGGAAGCACGGGGCTGCGCAGCTGCATCTCCAGGTTGCCGACGAACAGCGTGTTGCCCCCGGCCGGGATCGTCCGCTCGGGGCCGGCACCCGGGGCGGCGCGGTACCGCACCACGCCCCCCGGCGCCGTGTCGGCGATGACGTTCGTGAGGAGGTAGACCTGCGGCCCGAGTTCGTTCTGTCGGTAGCCGCGCACCGTCGTCGGCCCGCCAGCAAACAGCCGCTCCTGCTGCGGCGAGTCGCCGAGCAGCGCGCCACCCTGCACGTGCGCGGTGAACACCCCACCGCCGGCGATGGTGTGGTAGTACGTGCCGTCCAGCACGCCCTTGTTGAACCGCTGCGTCGCCTCCGACCCGGTGAGCGCCGACGAGTGACGAAGCGTGAGCCGCTCGACGTTGCCCGACGTCGGGTTGAGCAGGTCGTTGGCCCGATTGCGCACGAGCGCATATCCCAGGGTACCAACCGTGCGATTGCGGTCGAGCGCCGACCGGGTCGGATCGTCGCACGCCGAGAACACCGCGCAGAACACGGCCGCGTTGGCCGTCGTCCGCCCGCGCTCCAACTGGTACGTGAACGTGCTCGGCAACCGCGAGCCCGGCCGCGAAGCGAGCGAGAAGAGTGCGCCTAACGGCGTCACGCGCTCGAACGCGTTGTACTCCGAGGCCCGCGACGTGAACAGCGTCACGCTCGGCACGCGGCGCAGGCGGAAGAACGACGGCTGGCGCACCGTCGCCCCCACGTAGTAGTTGACCGTGTCGCCGTACGCGTCGCTCCGCGCCGGCGGCGCGCACAGCCCGGGCGCGAAGGCGAGCGGGTGGCCGACGCCGATCCGCGACAGCCGCCCCGACAGCTCCAACCGTTGCGCCTGTGGGATGAAGTACCGATCGGTGAGGTCGGTGCGCAGGCGGAAGCAGTCGAGCGTCGCCCACCCGGCCGACGCCTCCGCCGAGCGCAGCGGCCCCTCGTCGGCGGTGACGAGCAGATCCTCGGTGGTCGCCCCGTTGGGCGCGGTCCGGCGCGAGGTGGTGTCGAGGCGCACGTCGACGCGGCGGTACGCGTCGGTCTGGTAGAGCGTGCGCTGCGCCTCGAAGAGATCGTTGAGCCGCACCGGGTCGCCGGTCCGAACGCCGAGCGTGCTGCGGACGATGCGATCGGGGATGTGCGGCGCGCCTCCGTCCGGCCCGGTGCCGCGTACGACGATGCGCCCCACGCGCGTGAACGCCCCCGGCACCACCGTCACCGTGACCGCGGCACGCAACCGCGTCGTGTCGGTGTTGTAGGCGAGCAGCGCGTCGGCGTCCGGATAGCCCCCATTGCGCAGCAGGTCGCGCAGCGTGTCGCGCCCCGCCTCGAGCGAGACCAGGTCGAACACGTCGCCCGGGCGCAGGCGGATGGCCGCCCGCGCGCGCGTCCGCGGCCCGGGCCGCACGTCCGCCAGCCCCACCACGGCGAGCGAGTCGATCCGCACCGGCGTCCCCTCGTGGATCGCGAACGTCACCGCGACCCGTGGCCGCGCCGCCGACCCGCCCATCGCGCGCACGACCGTGTCGACGCTCGCCCCGCGGTACCCGCGCTTGCGGTAGTAGGCGACCAGGCGCAGCACGTCGCGCGGGAACTCGTCCGGGTTGAGGCAGCGCCGCGCCCCGAGGCCGATCCCGCTCAGCAGCGCGGACGGGGTCGTGACGACCACGCGCGCGAGCTCGCCGTTGCTGAACGCGCGGTTGCCGGTGAAGTGGAGCGAGCGCACCTCGCGGTCGCCGCGCTCGCACCGCAGGTCCTGGGCGCCGGCCGGCCGCGGGTCCGCGGCCGCGCCGATGGCGAGCAGGGCACCGGCGAGCGCAGCGGCGCGGGCTACGCGCGGGCGCGCCAAGACGTGGTCAGGTGGACGGACATGAGCGGCGCGTAAGTTCTCCGCCGCGACGGGAGCGGTCAACGCGTCGCGGGCCGCGCGACGCGGCGAATTACCTTACGAGGCGCCGCGTCCTCAGCCCGTACCCATGCTCGTGCCGTTCCCGCTCGCCCACGCCCGCACTGCCGCCCTCGCTGCCCTCCTGCTCGCGGCCGCGTCCTGCCGCGGCGGCGACGCCGCCCCCAACCGGCACGGCTTCGTCGACTCGCGCGACGAGTACGATCCGCGCTCGCTCGACCCCGCGCTCGCGACCGACGTGCCCACCGGGCGGGCGATCTCGTACGTCTTCGACGGCCTCACCCAGTTCACCCCCGACGCGCGCGTCGCCCCCGCTCTCGCCACGCGCTGGGACGTCTCGCCCGACGGCCGCGTCTACACGTTCCACCTCCGCTCCGGCGTCCACTTCCACGATGGCACGCCGCTCGTCGCGCGCCAGGTGGTCGCGAGCTGGGCGCGCGCGCTGAGCCCGACCGCGCGGGGGGGCAACGCGCTGCCGTTGTTCGCGATCGCCGGTGCCCGCGCGCTCGCCGCGGGACACGCGACGAGCCTCGCCGGCGCACGCGCCGTCGACGACAGCACGGTGCAGGTCACCCTCGACACTGCGCTCGCGATCTTCCCCAAGCTGCTCGCCATGCCGGTCGCGTCGGTCGTCGCGCCGGGTGCGGGCGCGGCCGGCGCCGACTTCGGCCAGCACCCGGTCGGCACGGGGCCGTGGCGCTTCGTCGAGTGGAAGCACGACGACTACCTGCGCTTCGCCCGCAACGCGACCTACTGGGGTGGCCCGCCCGCGGTCGACACGCTCACCGCGCGCATCATCCCCGAGCAGTCCACCGCCGTCGCCGAGTTCGAGAACGGCACCGTCGACGTGCTCGCGGTGCCCGAGGGCGACACCCGCAGCTGGGAGCAGACCGACGAGCGCCAGGCACGCCTCCAGAGCGCGCCCGCGCTCCGGCTCTACTACGTCGCGATCAATACCACCCGCGGCGCGCTCGCCGATGCGCGCGTGCGCCAGGCGCTCAACCTCGCCGTCGACAAGAAGGCGATCCTCGACCGCCTCGTCGCCGGCCGCGGCGTGCGTGCCTCTGGCGTCATTCCGGGCGCGCTCGACTCGCTCGCCGACGACCGCGCGCCGTACCCGTACGACCCGGCCCGCGCGCGCCAGCTGCTCGCCGCGGCGGGCTTCGCCAACGGCATCGACGTCCAGCTCTGGTCGTCGCAGCAGCCGACGGTGACCCGCATCGCGCAGGCGATCCAGGGCTACCTCAAGGCCGTCAACGTCCGCGCCACCCTCGTCCAGCGCGACGCACCGAGCGTGCGCGAGGCGGCGCGCAACGGGCAGGTCGACCTCGTCGTGAAGGACTGGTTCGCCGACTACCCCGACGCGGACGCTTTTCTCACCCCCCTGCTCGCCTCGGTCAGCAAGGGCGCGGGCGGCAATCTGAGCTTCTACGGCAACCATCGCGTCGACTCGCTCGTCACCCTCGCCCGCCGCACGATCGACGACCAGCAGCGCGCGGCGCTCTCGCGCGCGGCCGACTCGACCGCCTTCGTCGACGCGCCGATGATCTACCTGTTCCACTACAACGTGCTCTACGCGGTGCAGCCCTGGATCCGCAACTTCCAGGTGCC
>DASWUT010000638.1:0-1513 GCA_036401455.1 Gemmatirosa sp.
GTGCGCTCGCCCACGCCGCAGAACACGCTCTTGCCGCCGTGCCCCTTGGCGACGTTGTTGATGAGCTCCTGGATGATGACCGTCTTGCCGACGCCCGCGCCGCCGAAGAGCCCGATCTTCCCGCCCTTCACAAACGGGGCCACCAGATCGATCACCTTGATGCCCGTCTCGAAGATCTCCGTCTTCGGCTCGAGGTCGACGAACTCCGGGCGGCTCCGGTGAATCGGCCAGCGGACCGCGTCGGCCGGGATCGCCGCGCCGTTGTCGACCGGCACGCCCAGCACGTTGAGGATACGGCCTAACGCTGGCGCGCCGACCGGCACCGTGATGGGCGCGCCGGTGTCGATCACGTTCATGCCGCGCACCACGGCGTCGGTGCTCGACATCGCGACCGCGCGCACCTGGTTGCGGCCGACGTGCTGCTGGACCTCCGCCGTGACGTCGATGCGCTCGCCGTCGGGCGCCGTGCCCTCGATGCGCAGCGCGTTGTAGATCTCGGGCAGGTGCTCCGCCTCGAACGCGACGTCGAGGACCGGGCCGATGACCTGCACGACCTTGCCGATTTGCTGAGTTGCGACGGCGGTGGCCATGGGAATGCTCTATGTGTGAGTGATGCGCCCAGAACGACGGCGCGTCCCGACTTGCCTAACCCCTACCCCTGCAGCGCGCTCGCGCCGCCGACGATCTCCGCGATCTCCTGCGTGATCTGCGCCTGGCGCGCGCGGTTGAACGTCCGCTTCAGCCCGTTCAGGATGTCGCCCGCGTTGTCGGTCGCGCTCTTCATCGCCGTGCGCTGCGAGCCGTAGAACGCGGCCGTGCTCTCCGCGAGCGCGCGGTAGACCGTGTTCCGCACGTAGCTCGGCAGCAACTCGGTGAGGATCGCCTCGGGCGACGGCGCGAGGATGTAATCGTGCTGCCGCGCCGCGCGATCGGCCGCGGCCGGCGGCTCGACGGGCAGCACCTGCACCGTCGTCGGTGGGGTCGAGAGCGCCGAGTTGAACTTCGCGTAGATCACGTAGACCGCGTCGAGCTCGCCCGTCCGAAACCGCTCCATCAGCCCGTCGACGAGCGACGCCGCATCGGCCGCGCTCGGCCGGTCGCCGAGGTCGGTGCGCTCCGACGCGAGCGCGCGCCCGACGTAGCGGAAATAGCCGATCCCCTTGCGGCCGACCCCGTGCAGCTCGACCGTCACGCCGCGCCCTTCCAACTCGGTGAGGCGCGCGCGCGCCTCACGGATCAGGTTCGTGTTGAAGCCGCCCGCCAGCCCGCGGTTCCCCGTCAACAGCAACACCGCTGCGCGCCGCACGCGCGCCGGCTGCCGCAATAGCGGGAACCGCTCGGCCAGGTCGGGCGAGTACAGGCGCGACATCACCTCGCCGAGCGCGGCCGCGTACGGGCGCGCCGCGACGACGCGGTCCTGCGCCCGCTTCATCTTGGACGTGGCGACCATCTCCATCGTGCGCGTGATCTTGCGCGTGTTCTCGACGGACTTGATGCGCCCCTTCAGCTCGCG
>DASWUT010000639.1:0-1621 GCA_036401455.1 Gemmatirosa sp.
GTTGCTCGCGCTCGCGCCGCGGGGACGGGCCGCGGCGGTCGCGGAGGCGATGGCCGCCGCGTGGCGCGCCACGGGGGCGGTGGCGGAGGGGTGGGCGGCGGCCGTCGCCGGCGGGGCAGAGGCCGTGGGCGCCTGACGAGTCACGCCAGGCGCCCACGCATCACCAGACCCGCACCACGCCAAACGCGTCGAGCGCCGTGTCGTTCGAGACGAGCGCGAGGCGGTGGTTGATCGACTGCGCGGCGAGCATGCGGTCGAACGGATCCTTGTGGTCCTGGGCGAACGAGCCCGCGAGGTCGCCGTCATTGAACGTGATGCCGAGTTCCCTGAACCCGTGCGAGGCCGCGACCGCGGACAGCCCGACGGCGAGCGTGGGGCTCGCCTCCGGAAGCTTGCCGAGTCGGTATTTCGTCCGGATCTCCCACGCGCTCGCCGCGCTCACCCAGACGCGCTCCGCCGCCGGGATCCGGCTCCGCATGCGCTCGGGCAGGCGTTCGTCGCCGAGTACCCACCAGAGGAACGTGTGCGTGTCGAGGAGGAGTTCACTCATCCAAGTCCCTGCATTTCCTCGTCTGGCAGCGGCTCGAAAAACGCATCGGTGACGCGGCCGAGGTGACGATGACGCCCGAACTCCGGACGGGCAGGCGGCTCCTTCACCGCGATCATCCGCACCGCCGGCACGTTCCTCCGCGCGATCACCACCTCCTCCCCGCTCACCGCGCGCTCGACCAGCTCGCTCAGCGCGTTCTTCGCATCATACAGATTGTACGTCGCCATCGGGAACCTCGTGGTGTGAGTTGGCCTACAATCTATCCAGGCGTCAGCGCTGGCGCGATCCAGCGCCGGCCGCCACGTTTTGCGGGCCGTTCCGTCGGCCCGCCCACTTCCCATCGCCGCTCCCATGCGCCGCCTGCTTCCCGCCCTGCTCGCCCTCACCCCCGCCCTCGCCGCCGCCCAGGCGCCGGCCGCCGCGCCCCACGCCGCCGATCCCGACCTGCAGGTCGCCGGCGGGCTCCACGTTCCGGGGTGGACCGCGCACTTCGACCACGCCAACGCGAGCCCCACCGCGGTCAACTTCGTCCCGATGGGCGGGGGCTACCACGTGACCGGCGGCCCCGCCGCGATCTACTTCGATTCGACGAAGACCGCCTCGGGCGCGTACACGGCCCGCGTCAGCATCACCCAGATGAAGGCCCCGATGCACCCCGAGGCGTACGGCCTCTTCGTCGGCGGCCAACACCTGTCGAGCGACGCGGCGAGCTACCTCTACTTCCTCGTCCGCGGCGACGGCAAGTACCTGATCAAGCAGCGCGCGGGCGCCACCGACATCCGCACCCTCGTCGACTGGACCGCCTCGCCGGCCATCCACAGCGCCGACGCCGCGGGCAAGGCGACCAACGCGATCCGCGTCCAGGTCGGGGCCGACTCGGTGCGCTTCTTCGCCAACGACCAGGCCGTCGCGGCCCTCCCCACCGCCAAGACGGGCCCGCTCGCCGGCGTCGCGGGGCTCCGCGTCAACCACAACCTCGACGTTCACATCGACGGCTTCTCGGTCGCGACCGGCGCCGCGGCTCGCTGATCGCCAGCCCCGCACAGCGTGCGACCCTCGCCGCGGTCGCCC
>DASWUT010000640.1:0-6085 GCA_036401455.1 Gemmatirosa sp.
GCCCGATGTCGCGCGCGGCGAGGCTCGCGCCCGTGATCCCGGCGCGGAACTGCACGACGAGCGCATCGATCGGCGCCGCCTCGCCGAGGTCGAGCACGCGCCACGCCATCGTGCGCGCCGGCACGATGAACGCGACGTAGCGCGGCGGCCGCGGCGCGGATTCGCCCGATCGGCGTGGCGGCTGGCAGCGTACGTAATCGACGTAGACCGACTCCTCGGGAATGCACATCGCGATCGAGAGCGGGTTGGGCGCCTCGGTGTGGTCCTCGACCGAGATCCCGCCCGCGCGAAAGACCAACTCGGCGGTCAACGCGTCCTCCTCACGGATGTACGCGTCGAGACGACCGACGTCGCCGGACGCGTCCCCCGCCGACACGCGACGCGTCAGCTCCAACGCTTCGCGCGTGATGCGCGCGCGGACCGCGGCCTGCTGCTGCGACAGCGCCGCGACGTCCGGGTCGTGCGCCGCCTGTGCCGCGACGTCGCGCATCGCTTGCCACTCGATGTTGGTGTTGAGCCCCTTGCGCTGGGTGACGATCGCGAACACGCCGCCCACCAACTCGGCGTCGTCGCTGGCGAGCTCGGCCGCGAGGGCGACTGACGCATCGGCGCGCCGCCGCGGTCCGGCGAGCAGCGCCTGGCGCTGGCGCGACGTCCCGACGGCGAGCTGGCGGGACGCGAGCCGCGAATCGCGCGCCGTCGCGCGCGACAGGCAGGGGAGCGCGTACTGTGGGCGCCCCACCGCCAGCTCGAGATCGGCGAGCAACTCGTCGAGCTCCGTCACGAGCGGGTCGTCCGCGTCCCGCTCGTCGAGCAGCGGCCGGTAGTAGAAGTCGAGCAGTTCGTACGCGGTCCCGAACTGGCCTGCCTCGACGAGCAGCCGGCCCAGTCGAAGCGCCACGCGCCACGCGGTCTCGGGCGTGACGCCCTGCCCCGGCTCGCGCTCCGCGGGATCGTTGAGCAACGCGGAGTACCGCGCGATGGCGTCGTCGGCGTCAGTGCGCTCCGCGAGGCGCGCGTCGATCTCCCGGCGCGAAGTTCCGCCGGCGTACCCGAGTGCCGCGAGCGAGGCGGTGCAGGCGAGCGCGCCGTCCGCGTCGAACGCGTCGAGATCCGCCTCGTACAGCCAGTTCAGGCCGTCGATGCACGAGTCTTCCTGCCCGGACGCGGGCAACGCCGCGAGCGCCTCGCGGACGAGGCGCCGCCCCTCGTCGCGCTCGCGGAGGGCGAGTCGCGCGATCCCGACCGCGACGCGCGCCGCCGCGGACCACTTCGCACCACCGGCTGCGTGCTCGCACCGGCGCCGCACGTCCTCCGCAACGAGGTACGCCTGCGCGGGCGCGCTCGCGCCGGCCGCGATCCGCGCGAAGGCGAGCGCGAAGGACGCCTCGGCCGAGAACTCGCCATTGAACTCGGTGCGGAAGCGCAGGAGCGCCAGCGCGGGTTGGAGGATGCGACGCGCGAGCTCGCGGCGGCGGGCATCGAGAGCGGCCAATGCGAATCCGCGGATGATCTGGAGGTACGCGTCGCACCCGTCGGCGGTGTAGGCGAAGCGACGGCCGTCGAGTGAATGCTCGCGCGCTCGGTCGATCACCGCGGGCGTGAGCCCGCCGGCTCGCTCCATGAGGTCGCGCAGCACGCGCCCGGACGGCGGTGGCGCGAGTTCGCGAAGGTAGGCGCCGATCGCGCGGCGCACGGTCTGGACGGCGCGGACGGCCGGCAGCGCATCGCGCGCCAGCACATCCGGCGGCGCGTCGGCGGGACGCGTGGCGTCGGCCGGCGGCACGACGCCATCGGCGGCGCGTTCGAGGAGCGTCGCCGCATCCGCGAACTGCCGCGCGCGCACGAGCGCCTCGGCTTCGGCGACGAGACGCGCGAAGGGATCCTCGGCGTCGACGGCGGACGAATGGGGTGACGGCACGGGCGTCACTGCACGCCGACGAGCTTCACGCGGAACACGAGCACCGTGTTGGGCGGGATGCCCGGCGGCGAGTTGCTGCCGTAGCCGAGCGCGGGCGGCACGACGAGGGTGCGGGCGCCACCGACGCGCATTCCCGTCATTCCTTCGTCCCACCCCTTGATGACCTCACCCCGCCCGAGGACGAAGGCGAGCGGATGACCGCTCGCGTGCGTCGAATCGAACGTGGTCCCGTCGGCGAACGCGCCGGTATAGCGCACCAGCACGCCGTGCCCCTGCGTCGCGACGGCTCCCTTCCCCACCACGCTGTCGCGCACGTACAACCCACTCGGCCGGCGGGTGAAGGTCGGGAGCGCGATGCCGAGTGTTGGGGCAAAGGTGGTCGCCGCGGGGTCGGACGCGACCGGGGCAACGGCGACTGGAGCGGCAGCGCGGGCGGAGTCGCGCGTGGCCTCGGCACCGGGCCGGCAGGCGGTGGGGAGCAGCACGGCCGCGACGAGGGCGGCGGAACGGTGGGGGCGCATCGGCGCGACGGATCGACGGGAAGCGAGGCAGCGCGGAGCGGCGACGTTACGCCGGCGACGCCTCGCCGGCAACCGCGAGGCGCTCGCCGCACGGTTAGTCCGAGGCCCGCGGAACGCCGTTCGTGGGTCGTGACACGCCGTTGATCCCGCAGCGCTGGCCAGTCGTCGGCCGCCGGTGGCCGCGCTCGCTTCGGCGCCGTACTGTCCGCGCATGTTCCGAGCACCCGCGCTGACCGCGCTCGTTCACCTCGCCGGGTTCGGGACGGGGGCGACGCTGTACGCGATGCTCGGCCTCATGGCCCTGCGGAGCGCGCCCGCGCGGACGGGACCGGGGCCCGCCGCCCACGCCGATCGTCTGCCCGTCGCGACTGCCCTCCTCGGGGTCGCGTGGAACGGCGGTGCGCTCGTGCTCTATTCGCTGCACGATCTCGCGCTCGCGCCGGTGATGCACGCCGGGCCGTGGCTCACGACCCTCGGCGTCGTCGCGTTCGCGGCGCTCGGGTTCCTCCCCGCGGTGGCCGTGCAGGCGGCCGCGCAGCCCGTCGCGCGGCGGGTGCGGCGCGCGATGGTCGGGGCGGCGTACGCGCTCAGCGCGATGGCGGCTGCGCAACACGCCTGGGCCGCGGTCGCTACCGATACGGTGCCGTCGCGCGCCGCGCTGCTCACGCTCACCGTCGGATACGTGGCGGTGCTGCCCGTGCTCGCGCTCGCGCTGCGTCACCGGCCGGGCGGGCGCGCGCCGTTCGTCGCCGCCGCGCTCGCCGCGTTCGCGGTCGCCGCGCTGCACCTGCGGCACCACACCGCGGGGGAGTCGCTCGTCGCGCACGTGTTGGGCGACCACGCCTCGCTCCCGCTCGCGCTCGTGGTGCTGTATCAGGACTACCGTGTCGCGTTCGCCGACCTGTTTCTCAAGCGCGCACTCGCCGCGCTCGCGCTCGTCGCCGCGGCCGTTGCGGCGTACCTGGTGGTCGTCGTGCCGTTCGCGCTGCCGCGGCTCGCGGCCGACCCGGCGGACCCGCTCGGGACCGTGCTGCTCGCCTGTACGTTAGGCAGCGTGCTCGCGCTGGCGCCGCGCGTTCGCCGCGCGGCGGCCGCGGTGGTCGACCGGGTCATCCTGCACCGGCCGGACGCGGCCGCGGTGCGGCGCGCGCTCGCCGCGGGACTCGCGGGCGCGCAGAGCGCCGAGGCGATCCTCGATGCCGTCAGCGCGCACCTCGCCGCGGCACTCGGCGCTGGCGCGGTGACCTGGGAGGCGTCGGCGGGAGCGTCGGACGCCGTGCCCGCGACCTCGGACCCGGCGGTGCACGCCCGCGTATCGACCGGCGCGCGCGGGCGTGAGGCGACGGTCGTCGTTCCCGTCGCCGACGCGCCGGGGTACCTGGTGCATGTCGGCGCGCTGCCGGCGGGGCGGCGGCTGCTCTCCGACGACCTCGCCCTGCTGGAATGGGCCGCGCTCCTCGCCGCACGCCGGATCGACCTCGTGCGGGTCGCGCACGAGCGGTACGAGCGCGAGGCGCGCGAGCGTGAGACGGCGCAGCTGGCCGCCGAGGCCGAATTACGCGCGTTGCGCGCCCAACTCAACCCGCACTTCCTGTTCAACGCGCTCACGACGATCGGGTACCTGGTGCAAACCGCGCCCGACCGCGCGATCGCCACGCTCTACGACCTGACCGGGCTGTTGCGCGCGGTGCTCCGCCCGACGACGGGGCACACCGTTCCGCTGGCCGACGAGCTCGCGGTCGTCGAGGCGTACCTCGCGATCGAGCGGGCGCGCTTCGAGGAGCGGCTCCTGGTCGTCGTCGACGTGGACGCGGCGGCGCGGGCGGCCTCCGTGCCGCCGCTCCTCGTGCAGCCGCTCGTCGAGAACGCGGTGCAGCACGGGATCGCGCCGCTCACGCGCGGAGGGGAAGTGCGCGTGTGGGCCCGCGTCGAAGGGGACGGGGCGCGGGCGAGTCTGCACGTGCGCGTGAGCGACACCGGCGCCGGAGCCGATGCGCGACCGCTCGCTGGGCGGGGTCACGCCGGCTTCGGGCTGCAGAGCGTGGAACGGCGGCTCGACCGGCTCTACGGCGCGGGCGCGACGTTCCGCTTCACCTCGCGGGCGGGCGCGGGCACGACCGTCGACCTGCACGTGCCACTCGCCGCCCCACTGCCACCGACCGCGCGCCTCGCGGGCGGCCGGGGCGAGCCGTCGGCAATCACGTGACGTCCGGCGCATCCGGTCCGCCCCCGTGGCACGGCGACGGCCCGCATGGCAACGGCCCGCGCCGCGACCCCGGCACCACGCTCCGCGTCGTCGTCGCCGACGACGAACGGCCCGCGCGCTCGTTTCTGGTCGCGCTGCTGCGCGGATCGCCCGACGTCGAGGTCGTCGGCGAGGCGGCCGACGGGGCCGAAGCGGTCGCGCTGATCGAGCGCACGCGCCCCGACCTCGCGCTGCTCGATCTGCAGATGCCCGAGCTGGACGGGATCGGCGTCGTGCACGCGCTCGAACGCACACTCCGACGCGAGGGACGCGCGCGCGCGGCGCTCCCCCTCGTCGCCTTCGTCACGGCCTACGACGCCTACGCCGTGCGCGCGTTCGAGGTGCACGCGGTCGACTACCTGCTGAAGCCCGTCGACGGCCCGCGGCTGCGGCGCACGCTCATGCGGGCGCACGAGCGGTTGGAGCGCGCCGACATGCGCGCGGACGCCGGTGACCGGCTCCTCGCCGCGACGGCCGTGCTGACCGCGCGAAGCCCCGCGGCGGCGGCGCTCGACCGCATTCCGGTCCGCCGACGCGACGACGTCCTGCTCGTCCCCGTCGCGCAGCTGCTCGCCGTCGTCGCGGACGGCGAGCTGCTGCATCTCCATACGTTAGGCGGCGAGCGGCACACGATTTCGTACCGCCTCAAGGACCTCGAGGCGCGGCTTCCCGCGGGCGCGTTCGTGCGTCTGTCGCGCGGCGCGCTCGCGCGCCTCGATGCGATCCGCGTCGTGAGCCCGATGCCAGGCGGGCTGTACGTCGTCACGCTCGCCGGGGGCATGCAGCTGCCCGTGAGCCGGCTGCGCTCACGCTACGTCCGCGAGCAACTGCTGCGACTCTGACGAGGCGACGCACCGCCCGTCGTCGGACGGCCGTCCGGCACACGACCGTTCGTCGACTCTCAGCACCCAGTCATCGACGCCGGCGCGTCGGTCACGGGATCGCGCTTCGACCGCGTCGACGGACGGCGTAGCGTGCGGGACGGTCGCCGCACGCGCGACCGGCGTTCATCGTCCGCCGTCCGAGGTATTCATGTCCCGCCTTTCTCGCCGCCGCGCGCGCACGCTGCGCGCACGCCGACCCGCTCCGGCCTCCATCGCGTGCATGATGCTCGTCGCCCTCGCCGCAGCGCCGCCCGCGCGCGCGCGGGCGGCGGTCGCGGCCAACCGCGCCGGCACCTCCGCACGACGCGCACCTCGTGCGCGCACGGCGAACGGCGACGTGTCCGGCACGGTTCGCGATTCCGCCTCCGGCCAGACGCTGCAGAGCGCGGAGATCAGCGTCGCCCAGAACGGCCGCGTCGTCAACAACACGCAGACCGACCCGTTCGGGCGCTACGTCGTGCACAACCTCGCGCCCGGCGGGTACACGATCACCGCCCGCTTCATCGGCTACCGC
>DASWUT010000641.1:0-9120 GCA_036401455.1 Gemmatirosa sp.
CGTCGCAGGCGCGGGTCGCGCGGGCTCGCGACTCGCGAAGCCGTGCGTTCATCGGCACCGCGGTCGAGACGATCAGGCGGAGGGATCGAAGCCGCCAGCCGCGACCGACGCGCCGGCAGCGTTCGCCGGCGATCCGTCGTCCGGCGCCGCCCCTTCCGCGGCCGCCCCGTCGCGGTCGACCGCGAGGCGCCCGGCCACCTCGGAGAGCTGGCGCGCGAGCTCCTGCAGCGCGGCCGCATCGAGCGGACCTGCCGCGCGGGCGACCCGCGCGTGCGCGGGCTCGGGCGCGCGCCGCAACAGCTGGCGCCCGGCCACGGTGATCGCGATCGGCGTGCGGCGGCGATCGTCGGGCGCGACGCTCCTGGTCAGCAGGCCGCGCTCGACCAGACCGCGCACGACGACGCTCGCCGTGCTCGGATCGGTCTGCGTGCGCACGGCCAGCTCGGCGAGCGACGCGCAGGGCTCGTCGACCAGCTTGCGAAGCACGAGCAACTCGGCGCCGTGCACGCCGATCTCCTGCTCGGCGGAGCGTGACGTGCCACGAAGCGCGTGCACGACCGCACGCACGGCGTCGACGAGCGCGGCGGCGCCGGCCTCGACGTCAGGAGAAACCGCGGGCGGCGTGAGTGCCGGCCGGGAGCGGGGGGAAGCGGATGTCGTAGTCAAACCAGGTCGTCGCTGGAGTGGGGAAGCTCTTCCGTGACGACCCAGTGGAGCGCAGGGCCGGCGGGGGGGGTCGTGCCACCATAGGGCAGGTGCAGCGCGCGCGTGCGGACGCGGCACTCGATCGGGTCGCCTTGCTTGGGGGTCAGGCGCACCGGCCACGTCTCGACGCGCGCACTCTGCCGCGAGCGGCAGAGCGCGATGCGGAACGCCGCCCGATCGGGCATCGCGACGTACGCGGCGAGCGGCTTGCCGACGACGGCGTTCATGGGACGCGCCAGCAGCTCGAGCGCGGCCTGGTTGGCGCGCACGATCTGCCCGCCCCCGGTCGTGACGAGCGACGCCGTCGGGGCGAGGTCGAACAGGTCACGAAAGACCTGTTGCTCGAGTTCGAGCTCCGTCTGCGCCGCGAACAGCGCCTCGTTCTGCGCGCGAAGCTCTTCTTCTGCACGGCCGAGGTCGGCGAGCGTGTCGGTGATCAGGTCGGAGGTCGCGTGGACCGTCGCAATCGAGCTGCCGGCTTCGGGACCTGCGTCCCGAGCGACGAGCCCGAGCGCGCGCAGCAGCGGAGAGCTGAGGTCTTCCGCGCGGCGCCGCCGCTCGCCAAACTCATCGGCGAACCCGACGAAATCGGGATGCACGTCCACTGAATGCCTCCTGGGAACAACCGCCGTGCACACGCGCGTATTCTGCACTACTGTTACAGCTATATGGATGCCAAGACAACTTCGGGGGTGATGGCGCTGTCCGCCAGCCCCCCGCATCCCGTCCGTGACATCGTCGTGATCGGTGCCTCGGCCGGCGGGGTCGACGCGCTCAAGACCATCGTCGCCGCGCTGCCGGCTGACTACCCTGGGGCGGTGTTCGTGGTCCTCCACATCCCCCCGAGCGTGCCGAGCGTGCTGGCGAGCATCCTCGGCCGGGCGTCGCGCCTGCCCTGTGTCAACGCGACCGACGGCGCGCCCGTGCGGCCGGGCACGGTTTACGTCGCCCCGCCCAACCGGCACCTCCTGCTCGAACCGGGCTGCATGCGGCTCGTGCCCGGCCCGCGCGAGAACGGTCACCGTCCCGCGGTCGACCCGCTCTTCCGCTCGGCAAGCGCCGCCTATGGATCGCGCGTGATCGGCGTGGTGCTCACCGGCAACCTCGACGACGGAACGCGCGGCCTGCTCGCCATCACCGAGCAGGGCGGGCTGGCCGTCGTACAACATCCGGACGAGGCGAACTTCCCAGGCATGCCGCTGAGCGCGATCGCCAGCGTGCCCGTCGATTACGTCCTCCCGACCGCCGACATCGCCCCGCTGCTCGCGGCCGCAGCCCACCCTCTGGCCGCCGAGCACCCCACGCCCATGCCGGACGATCCCGCACGCCGCGAACCGGAGCCCGCGCTCCCGATCGCGACCGACGGCGCCTCACCTGCGCCACCGCCCAACGGCGTCGCGCCGAACGGTACCGTGCCCAACAGCGTCGCGGCCAACGGGACCGCGCCCGGCACGACCGTGCCCAACGGGACGGCGCCGAATTCAGGCCCGATCGAGCGCGCGCTCGAACGCGTCGCGGACCTCGAGACCGGTGTCGGGATCGTCGACGGTGGCGCCCGCGTGAACAAGTCGCTCGGCGGCACCGTCTCCGAGTTCACCTGCCCCGAGTGCCACGGCGCCCTCTGGGAGCTGCGCGATGGCATCCTCGTGCGCTATCGCTGCCGCGTCGGCCACTCGTTCACCGACCAGGGCCTCGTCGACAACAAGGCGCGCTCGGTCGAGGACGCGCTCTGGACCGCGCTCACCGCCCTCGAAGAGAGCGCCGCGATCGCCGCCCGGGTCGCCGAGCGGGCCGCAGAGAACGGGCGCCCGCGCAGCGCCGAGACGTTCCGGTCGCGCGCCGAGTACCTGGAGCAGCGCGGCGCCGTCCTGCGCGAACTGCTCAACGAACTGCCCGGCCACGTCGACGCCAACTGAACCGACCGTGCACTGACCGACCGTGCACTGACCGACCGCGAACCCAGCGCACCCCGACGTGTCCCTTCCGCCCGATCCCGGCCCCGACTTCGACGTACTGCTGGCGTATCTGCGCGCGACGCGGAACTTCGAGTTCGGCGGCTACAAACGCGTCGGGCTCGCGCGCCGCATCGCCAAGCGCATGCGCGCCACCGGCGTCGCGTCGTACGCCGAGTACCAGGCGTACCTCGACGTCCACCCGTCCGAGTTCGCCGAGCTGTTCGACACGATTCTCATCAACGTGACCGCCTTCTTCCGCGACGAGTCGCTCTGGGAACACCTGCGCTCCGAGGTCGTGCCCCAGCTGCTCGCCGCGCGCAGCGCGTCCGACCCGATCCGCGTGTGGTGCGCCGGGTGCGCGACCGGGCAGGAGGCATACACGCTGGCCATCGTCCTCGCCGAAGCGATGGGCGACGTCCAGTTCCGCGAACGCGTCAAGCTCTACGCGACCGACCTCGACGACGATGCGCTCGCCACGGCACGACAGGGCGTCTACCAGGAACGCGACGTCGGGTCGCTGCCGCCCGACATCGTCGAGCGCTACTTCGAGCGCGACGCGCAGCGCTACGTGTTTCGCAAGGACCTGCGCCGGCTGCTGATCTTCGGGCGCAACGATCTCATGCAGGATGCGCCGATCTCGCGCATCGACCTGCTGACGTGCCGCAACACGCTCATGTACTTCGACGCGCCCACGCAGGCGCGTGTGCTCGCGCGCTTCCAGTTCGCGCTCAACGAGGGCGGCGTGCTCGTCCTCGGGCGCGCCGAAACGCTGCTCACCCACACCAACCTGTTCGTCCCGATCGACCTCAAGCGGCGCATCTTCATCAAGGCGCCTCGCTACAACGCGGCGACGGGGGTGGCCGGCGGTATGCTCGACCCGTACCGCTGGCGCGACCGGGCCGTCGCAGGGTCGCGCTACGGCGCCGCCGACGTCGCGGCGCGCGGCCTCGACGGCGAGCTGCGCGACGCGGCCTTCGACGCCGGTCCGATCGCGCAGCTCGCCATCGACCGGAGCGGACGGTTGCTCGCGATCAACGAGCGCGCCCGCGCCCTCTTCCAGCTAGGCCAGCCCGACCTCGGCCGCCCGCTGCAGGACCTCGAGGTCTCGTACCGCCCGTTCGAGCTGCGCTCGCTCATCGATCAGGCGTTGAGCGAGGGGCGGCCGATCGTACACGGCGAGGTGCCATGGCGCGCGCCCGGCGGCGAGATGCGCTGGTTCGACATCCGCGTCGCGCCACTCATCGCACCGGTCGAGTTCGGGGGTACGGCACCGTCCGGCGCGGGGGTGAGCGCGACGTTCGCCGAGGTCACGCGCTACAAGCAGCTCCAGCACCAGGTGCAGGAGGCACAGGCCGAGCTCGAAGCCGCCTACCAGGAGCTGCAGAGCACGAACGAGGAGCTCGAGACGATGAACGAGGAGCTCCAGAGCACGAACGAGGAGCTCCAGACGATCAACGACGAGCTGCGCCAGCGCAGCGAGGACCTCAACCGCGCCAACGCGTTCCTCGAGTCGGTGTTCGCGAGCATGCGCGCGGGCGTGGCCGTGCTCGACCGCGACCTGCGCGTGCTGTCGTGGAGCAATCGCGCCGAGGATCAGTGGGGCGTGCGGGCCGGGGAGGTGATCGGCACGAGCTTCTTCAATCTCGACATCGGGCTCCCGGTCGAGCGGCTGGCCGAGGCGATCCGCGGATGCCTGGGCGGCGCCATGGACGGCCAGGCGCTCCTCGTCGCGGCCACCAACCGGCGCGGCCGCGCGGTCCAGTGCCGGGTCACCGTGCGCGCGCTGATCGCCGTCGGCGATGAGCGGCCGCACGGCGTGCTCATTCTGATCGAGGAGCTGCAGAACGACGTGGCGGCCGAGGACTCACCGGCGCCGTCCGCCGCCGACGGTGACGTCGTATCGAGCGCCGGGGTCGTCTGACGACGAGCGGCGAGCGCCCGACCGTCGTCGCCTAACGGTCGGCGTCAGCTGTTAGACGCAGACGGTCAGGCCGCGGCGTAGTACGCATCGATCCCGCAGCGCACCGCGTCGTTCATCACGTCGCGCGTGCCCGGCGCGTCGGCTGCGACCGGGGTGAGGGCGGCGCGCACGGCGTCCTTGACGACGACGAGCATGCGCTGCGGTGGGAGCCCGTCGCGGCGCATGTGGGCCGCGAGTACGCTCACCGCATCGCACAGCTGCGTGCGGGCCAATTCCAACTCGGCGCGCGTCGCCTCGCCGACGTCGAGCGTGGGGTAGGCGCGCCCAAGCCCCTGCCAGCGGCCGGCCGCGACCACCGCGCGGCCAGCCGCGTCGCGGACCCGGCCGGTCAGGAATCCGAGCGCGTCAGCGCCCGGCGTGGCGAGCATGTCGATCGCGACGGCGTCGGCCGCGGCGGTCGGCATGGTATTCGGAACGTCGCTCATGGCCAGAGAGGCTGGCAGGGTGGGGGAGCGGCGGAACCGGGGCCAGAGCACCCCGCGAGCGATTGTCTGCCAAACTGTTTCGCACCGTACGTGCTGGCACGAACAGCGTCAAGGCGGCAACGCGTCGCTTGGCACACAAGTTCCCATCACGGCGGCGTCGCGCTGGTCACGACGTCGAAGACGCCGCCGACGCCGTGGGACATCGTGGGGTCGAGGATCACGCTGTACGACGAAAGCGTCACGATCGGGTCGTTCTCGCCGTGCGCTGTGCCGGCATCGCGATGCTCGGCCCAGACAGTCTCGCGCGTGCGCGCGACGCGTTCACACGTCGCGACTGCGGCCCGCCCCGCGCGCGAGCGCGTCGTGCGCGCGGGGTGCCCGAGGCTGCGCGACGACGCGCCGTCGCGGTGGCGCAGCGCAGCATCGTTGTAGATCTGGACGAGCTGCGGACCCCAGTAGACCGTCATCGGCACCGGCGACGCGAGGACGATCCGCACCACGGTCCGGAGCGCGATCGACCACCCCAGCACGGGGCCGAGCGGGGTGACGGTCCAGTCGACGTCGGCCAGCACGGGACCGACCCGCATGGCGCCCGGCCCGGTAAACAGGGCCGCGCTGGCGTCGGTCTCCGCACGCGACCGCGGCAGCAGCCCGCCGGCCGCGACGCGCGCGAGCATGGCGCCGATCTCCGTGAGCGGCAACACGAGGTCGACCCCGCCCGTCGCCGCCGCCGCGAGCGGCATCGACGCGTATCGCGCCGATTCGGCCGACTGGGCGATCACCGTCGCCCCCGCGCGATCGAGCGCCCGCACACCCGCGGCACCGTCGCGCCCCATGCCCGTGAGCACCACCCCGATCGCGCGCGCGCCGCGCGCGTCGGCCAGGCTCGCGAACAGCGTGTCGATGGGCAGGTCCGTCGCTCGGCGCACCCCCTCGGACACCACACACGTGCGGTCGCGACGGATCTCGACCCGGCGCTGCGGCGGACAGACGAACACGCACCCGGGCTTCAGTGCGGTCCCGTCCTCGACCCACCGCACCGGCAGTCGGCTGTGCGCGGCGAGCACGTCGACGAGCGCACTCCCGTAGCGCCCCAGGTGCTGCATGACGACCACCGCCGCCGAAAAGTCCGCGGGGAGCGCGTCGAGCACGGCACGTAACGCCTCGAGGCCGCCGGCCGAGGTGGCCACGGCGACGACGTCGTACCGGGCGGAGAACGTGCGCGCCGCCGTCATCGTGAGCGCTCCTGCGCGGTGAGAATGCCTGCAATCTACGGCGAGGCGCCGAGTTCGGTGCCACACCGCAGCCGTCAGCAGCTATCAGCGGCGGTTAGTGACCCGTCAGCTCGGCGAGCGCGTCGTCGCACGCGGCCAGGCAGCCGGTGAGCGTCTCGGGCGTGTGGTCGCCCATGTGACCGACCCGGAACGTCGTACCCCGAAGTCGGCCATATCCCGCGCCGATGGTGTAGCCGCGCGCCGCGAGTGCGCGCACGAGCGCTGCGCTGTCGAGCCCCGCCGGGAGCGCGACCGTCGTCACCGTCGGGGACCGCGCCCCGGACGGTGCGAGCACGCCGAGTCCGAAGCGTTCCGCGCGCGCGTCGACCCACGCCCACATCTGCTCGGCCATCGCCCGGTGCCGCGCCCAGCGCGCCTCGATCGGCTCGCACGCGGCCATCGCGGCGAGCTGCACGTCGAGCGCGTAGAACAGCGAGAGGGCGGGCGTGTTAGGCGTCTGACGCCTGGCCGCGTACGTCTCGAACTCCGTGAGGTCGAAGTAGCGCCCGCGCGCGGCCGCGCCGGCGGGCCGCGCCGCCGCACCGGCGATGAACTCGGCCGACGCGACGCCGAAGGCGAGACCCGGCGGCAGCGCGAGCGCCTTTTGGGAGCCGGTGAGCACGAAATCGAGGGCCCACGTGTCGGCGTGCAGCTCCGCGCCGCCGACCCCGGTGACGCTGTCGACGAGGCACACCACCCCGTGCGCGCGCGCCACGGCGGCCACCGCCCGCACGTCGGTGAGCGCGCCGGTCGAGGTCTCGGAGTGGACGACGGTCACCGCCGCGAACCGCCCGCCCGAGGACGGACCGGTGCGCAGCGCACGCGCGACGTCGTCCGGGTCGGCCGGGCAGCCCCAGACGACGTCGAGCACCTGCACGTCGCGCCCGCACGCGCGGGCGATGTCGGCAAAGCGCTCCGAAAAGGCACCGTTGACCACGGCGAGGATCGGCCCCGCGGGCGCCGCGCGCACGGCGCCTTCCATGAGCCCGGTCGCCGACGACGACGACAGGTACACCGGGCGCTCGGTGCGGAAGACGGTGCGGAGCCCCGCGTCGCAGCGCGCGTAGAGGGCCTCGAAGTCGGCGCCGCGGTGCGGGATCATCGGCCGCAGCATGGCCGCGAGCACCGCCGGGCGGACCTCGGTGGGGCCCGGGAGAAAGAACGTGCCGAAGCCCGCGTCTGGAGTGGTCATCCGTGAAAGCTGCCGGGTCCGGCGGTCACGCGACAGCGTCCAGCACGAGCGCCGCGAGCGCGTCGAAGTCCCGGACCGCGTGGTCGGCGGCCGTCACGACCGTGTCGCGGTGCGCGAAGCCGGTAAACGCGGCCAGCGCATCGCACGCGCCCGCCCCGCGCAGCGCGAGGTCGGTGCTGCCGTCGCCGCAGCCGAGCGCGGGGCGGGCACCAGGGCCCCAGGCGTCCAGCACGCCGCGCGCGATCTCGCCCTTGCCCCCCTGGGTCGCGAGCGGCGAGCCGGCGTCGTAGGCGAAGTAGGCGCCGCTCATGTCGAACACCACGTCGACCGCGTAAACGTCCGCCGGGGCGAACCCGAGCGTGCGGGCGAGTGGAAGGATCGCCTGCCGGAGACCGCCGCTGACGAGCGCGATGCGGACGCCCGCGCCACGCATGCGCTCGAGCGCGTCGGCCGCGCCGGGTGCGAGCGCCTCCGCGTACGCCGTGGCGAGCGCCTCGCAGTCGGCCCGGCTGGGGCGCACGCGGGCGAGGCGCGCGCCGTACACCGCGTCGAGTGCGAGCTCGCCGCGCATCGCGCGCTCGGTCGCCTCGGCCACCGCGGCCGCGACCGCCGGTCCCCGTCGCGCAGCGAGCCAGTCGATCCCTTCGACGCCGGCGAGTGTCGAATCCACGTCGAGGAGCAGCGCGGGGTAGCGGGCCATGCGGTGAGGAGGCGGGCGCGAGGGGCTGGGTGCAGCGGGCGGACGCGGAACGAACGTCGCATCAGGCCGGCGCGCAACACTCTCCGGACCCTACGCGTTTACTGGCGAGTAAGAGAACCACACGACGGCGCAAACCGTGATCACTCGCGCGTTCGCGTTCGAGAAGCCGAGCCCGACCGTACCTTCCGAGTCCGATTCGACGACCGATGGACCTATCCCGCCCGGACGGGCGACCCGACGCGCTGCCCTGGCAGGAACGGCAGCGCCGGATGCGTGAGACGGCAATCCTCGACGCTGCCGCCGACCTGCTCGCCGAGCGCGGGTATGCGGCGACGAGCATGGACGAGATCGCCGCGCACGTCGGCATCTCGAAGCCGACCCTGTATCAGCACTTCCCGAGCAAGGACGCGGTCGCGATCGCGGTCATGCTTCACCGCCTCGGTCACACCAAGGCCGACCTCGCCCGCGCGGAGCGCGCGGTCGCGGAGGGCGAGCGTGCCCGGCCGCAACTGGAGCGCGTGCTGCGCGACGCGCTCGCCCGACGGGCGGGGGCGTGGTCGACGCGCGTCGAACTGCCGCGTTCGGTGATCGAGAGCGCGCCCGAGGTCGGTGCCGTGCGGCGCGACGTGTGGGCGCGCATCGGCGCGCTCGTCGACCGGGCCAAGGCCGAAGGCGACTGCCGCGCCGACGCGCCGACGCCGGTGATCGCGCGGCACCTCGCCGGGCTGTTCCGCGGCGATCATTCGGACCTCGTCGACCAGGGCGCGCCCCCCGAAGCGCTCGCGGCGACGCTCGTGTCGCTCGTCTTCGAGGGGCTCGCGCCGCGCGAGGCGGCGGCCGTGGAGCCGGCGGGTGGACGCCTCGACGTGCAACGCGTCGCGCGGCGGG
>DASWUT010000642.1:0-2435 GCA_036401455.1 Gemmatirosa sp.
GCGGCCGGACTCGGCGACCGCGCGAGCACGGGGTTGCACCTGCATGCCGACCGGTTCGTGGACCGCACCGACCGCTGGACCGTGCGTTAGGCGGCATGGGGCGCTACGCGCCCGGCAGGCGCAGCGTGAACGTGCTCCCCACACCCGGCGCGCTCTCGACCGTGACATCCCCCCGCATGCCTCGCGCGAGGTCCCGGCTGATCGCCAGCCCGAGCCCGGTCCCCTCCGCCGTGCGCGTCAGCCCGCGCTGCACCTGCACGAACGGGTCGAAGATCCGCACGTGTTCGTCAGCTGCGATCCCCACGCCGGTGTCGCGCACGTGCACCGTGGCCCCCGCCGGCTCGGTGAGCACCGTCACGTCCACGCGGCCACCGGGCGCCGTGAACTTCACGGCGTTGGACAGCAGGTTGAGCAGCACCTGCGCGAGCTTCTCCGCGTCGGCGACGGCCCGCACTCCGTCGTCGAGCCCCAGCGTCGCGAACGCGAGCCCCTTTTCGGCCAGCTGCGGCTCGACCATCGCGAGCACGTCGCGCACCGT
Source organism: Gemmatirosa sp. (assembly GCA_036401455.1). GTDB lineage: Bacteria > Gemmatimonadota > Gemmatimonadetes > Gemmatimonadales > Gemmatimonadaceae > BPUI01. Next base: position 539 of record DASWUT010000642.1, read on the forward strand.
CGCGCCCAGGTCCACCGTGCGCAACTCGTAGTCGACACGGCCGGCGTCGAGCTTGGCGTAGTTCAGCACGTCGTTGATGAGCCCCAACAGGTGCCGCTGCGCCCGCTGCACGCGCGCGAGCGCGTCGCGTTGGGCATCGGTCACCTGGCCATGCACACCCATGTCCAGTAGCTGCACGTAGCCAGCGATCGCGTTGAGCGGCGTGCGCAGCTCGTGACTCATGTTGGCGAGGAACTCACTCTTCGCGCGGTTGGCCTGCTCGGCCGCCACGCGCGCCACCTCCGCGTCCGCCCGCGCGCGGCGCTCGGCCGCGAGCAGCTCCTCGCGCGTGGCCTCGACGGCGCGCACGCGCAGCAGCTGACGCACCGTCGCGACGAACTCGCGCGGCTCGACCGGGTGCGTCAGATAGGCATCCGCGCCGGCGTCGAGCCCGTGCGCACGCCACTCGCCCGTCACGAAGCTCGCCGTCAGGTGCAACACCGGGATCGCCGCCGTGCCGGCCTCCGCACGGAGCCGGCGCAGCACTTCGAAGCCGCTCATGTCGGGCAGCCGGATGTCGAGCACGACGAGATCGGGCCCGTCCGCGGCGCGCGCGAGCGCTTCCGCGCCCGTCTCGGCCTCGTCCACCGCGTATCCCGCCGACCGCAGCCAGTACGCGACGGCGAAGCGGTTGGCATCGTTGTCGTCGACGACCAACACGCGCGCGGCGCGTGGCACGTGCGGCGCGACCACGGCCGCCATCACACCTCCCCCACCCGCCGCAGCGGCACGTGCGCCGAGGCGTGCGGCGAGACGTGTGCCGGCGGGTTCACCGGTTGTTCCAACGGTGTGCCTAACGATGGGTGCACGCGCGGCAGTCGTAGCGTGAACGTCGAGCCCACGGTGGGCACACTGTCCAGCGTCACCGTCCCGCCGAGCAGGGCGGCGAGCGTACGCGAGAGCGGCAGGCCGAGCCCGGTCCCCTTCACCCGGTGCTGGTGCGCGCCCTCGACCTGCACGAATTCGTCGAACACGCGCTCGAGGTCCTCGTGCCGGATCCCCACCCCGGTGTCGCGCACGGCGAAGCAGACCGTGTCGTCGGCGTCGAGCGTCGTCGTCACGCGCACCTCGCCCGCTTCGGTGTACTTGAGCGCGTTGCCGACGAGGTTGCGCAGCACCTGCGACAGACGCCCCTCGTCGGTGAGCAGCGTGATCGGCTCGGGCTCGTCGATCCGGAGCGTCACGGCATCGCTCGTCGCGAGTGGCCGGCAGACGCCGCGCAGCGCGGCGAGCAGATCGGCGGCGGTGAACTCCGCGACGCGCAGCTCCACCCGCCCCGACTCGATCTTCGCGAGGTCGAGCAGGTCGTTGACGAGGTCCGTCAGCCCCTGCGCCGATTTCCGGATGAACTGCACCGCGCGGACCTGCTCTGCGCCCAACGCGTCTCCGGCGTCGTCGGCGAGGATGCGCGTGAGGTTGAGGATGGAACTGAGCGGGGTGCGCAGCTCGTGGCTGACGTCGGAGAGGAAGCGCGACTTCAGCTCCGACCCGCGACGCAGCGCCTCGGCCCTGTCATCGAGCTCCGCGTAGAGCGCGAGCACGCCGCGGTTGGTCTCGCCGAGCTCCTGGTTGGTGCGGGCGAGCTCGGCGTTGGCGCCGGCGAGCGCCGCGTTCAGGCGTTCGACCTCCGTCTGCCGTTCGCGGAGCGCGTCGAGCGTGGCGAGCAGTTCCTGGTTCTGCGCCTGCACCTCCTCCAACGGGCCGCGCGGCACCTGGCGCGCGAGCGCTTCGGCGATGCGCGCCGCGGATTCGACCGTTCCGGCGACCGGCGCGCCCACGCGCGGCAGGATGCGCCGGGTCATCACCACGCGCGTCCCCGCGCCGGGCGCGGTCTGCACGTCGAACGTGTCCGTGAGGC
>DASWUT010000643.1:0-5085 GCA_036401455.1 Gemmatirosa sp.
GCCACCCCGCCCTACCGCGACGCGTACGGCGCTGGTGCTCGCCGCCTGCGTCGCCGCGTCCGCCACGATCGTCGGCAGCGCGCCCCTCGCGGCCCAGACGCCAAGCGCCCCCGCCCCGGGCACCCCGCCCCGCCCGACCACGGCCGGTGGCACCACCGGCCCGCTCGGCAACTCTGCCTCGACACCCGCCAACACGACGAGCCGCAACGCGCCCGGACGCGGCGCCGTGTCGCTCCCGCTCGCCGACCCGTTTCCGAGCACGTATCAACCGGTGCCCTCGGCGCCGACGGTCATCCGCAACGTCACGCTGCTGACGGCCGCGGGTCCAGCGATTCGGAACGGCGCGATCCTGCTGCGCGACGGCAAGATCGTCAGCATCGGCGCGTCGGTCGACGTCCCGGCCGGCGCGACCGTGATCGACGGCGCGGGCAAGTACGTGACGCCTGGCATCATCGACGTGCACTCGCACCTCGGCGTCTACTCGGCGCCGGGCGGCGATGCGCTCTCGGATGGGAACGAGGCGACCAACCCGACGACGCCGTACGTGTGGGCCGAGCATTCGGTGTGGCCGCAGGATCCGCAGTTCCCGCGCAACCTCGCCGGCGGGGTGACGACGCTGCAGGTCCTGCCCGGGTCGGCGAATCTCATCGGCGGTCGCAGCGTCGTGCTGAAGGTCGTCCCCGCGCGCACGGTGCAGGGCATGAAGTTCCCCGGCGCCAAGTACGGCCTGAAGATGGCCTGCGGCGAGAACCCGAAGCGAGTCTACGCCAACCGCGGGCCGAGCACGCGGATGGGGAACGTGGCCGGATATCGCACGGCCTGGATTCAGGCCGAGGCGTACCGTCGTCGGTGGGACGCGTGGCTCGCCGGCAATCGCCAGGGCGAACCGCCTGCGCGCGACCTCGGGCTCGAAACGCTCGCCGAGGTGCTGCGCGGCAACATCCTCGTCCACAACCACTGCTACCGCGCCGACGAGATGGCCCAGATGCTCGACATCGCGCGCGAGTTCGGCTACCACGTCCGCGCCTTCCACCACGGAGTCGAGGCGTACAAGATCGCCGACCTGCTCGCGCGCGACTCGGTCGCCGGCGCGCTGTGGGCCGACTGGGGCGGCTTCAAGATGGAGGCGATCGACGCGGTGCGCGCCAACATCGCGCTCGTTCAGCAGGCCGGCGCGCGCGCGATCGTGCACTCGGACGATCCCTCTGGTTCGCAACGCCTCAACCAGGAAGCGGCGAAGGCGATCGCGGCGGGGCGCGCGGTCGGGATCGACATCACCGAGGATCAGGCCGTCCGCTGGCTGACGATCAACGCGGCGTGGGCGTTAGGCCTCGACGACCGCATCGGCTCGCTCGAGCCAGGCAAGAACGCCGACGTCGTGCTCTGGTCCGGCGATCCGTTCTCGATTTACACGCGGGCCGAGAAGGTGTGGATCGACGGTGCGATGCTCTACGATCGCGCCGACCCGAGGCGTCAGTGGCGCACCGACTTCGAGCTCGGTTTCGTCGCGCCGCCGTCGAGCGTTCCACCGGGCACGCCGTCGTCGCCCACGTCCACGCCGGCCGCGCCGGCCGGCACGTCCCCGACTGGAGGTCCACGCTGATGGCACACCTCGTCAGCCGCGCGCTCGTGCGCGCGACGACCGCGCTGCTCGCCACGGTCATGGTGACCCGCGCGACGTCGGCGCAGACGATCGCGATCGTCGGCGGCACGGTGTACCCCGTGTCGGGACCGCGCATCGAGCGCGGGACGGTGCTCGTTCGGAACGGCCGGATCGTCGCGGTCGGTGCCGACGTCGCGATCCCGGCCGATGCGCGGCGGGTGGATGCGACGGGTCGCGTCGTCACGCCCGGGTTCGTCGGCGCGAGCACGCAGCTCGGGGTCGTCGAGATCGGCGCCGTGTCCGACACGCGCGACGCAAGCGCGCGCGGCCGCGACGCGGTCGCGGCCGCGTTCGCGGTATGGGAAGGGTTCAACCCGGCGTCCGCGCTCATCCCCCCGACGCGCAACGACGGGGTGACCACGGCGGTCGTGATGCCGGCGGGCGGCCTCGTCGCGGGCCAGGCGGCAGTGGTGCACCTCGACGGGCGCACCGCGTCGGAAGCGCTGCTGCGCGGATCGGCCGCGATGGTCGCGCAGGTCGATGACGCGCGCGGCGCGGGCCTCGGTGCTCGCGGCGAGGTGATCGGGCGCCTGCGCGAGTTGCTGGTCGACGCGCGCACGTACGGCCGGTCGCGCGCGGCGTTCGAGCGAAATCAGACCCGCCCGTTCGGGGCGACGCGCGCGGACCTCGAGGCGCTGCAGCCGGTCCTCACGGGGCGGCTGCCGATGCTGATCGTCGCCGACCGCGCGGCCGACATCGACGCGGCGATGCGTCTGCGTCGCGAGTTCGGCTTCCGCCTGATGATCCTCGGCGGGGCCGAAGCATGGCAGCTCGCCGCGCAGCTTGCGGCGGAGCGCGTGCCGGTCGTCACTGGGGCGATGAACAACATCCCGTCGAGCTTCGCGTCGTTAGGCCAGCGGCAGGAGAATGCGGGGCTGCTCGCCGCGGCCGGCGTGCCCGTCGCGATCATCGGCAACTCGGGCGGCGGAGACGAGGAATCGTTCAACGTGCGCAACGTGCGCTTCGAGGCCGGCAACGCGGTCGCGTACGGGATGCGCTACGACGCCGCGCTCCGCGCCGTGACGCTGACGCCCGCGGAGCTGTTCGGGGTCGCGGACCGGGTCGGCGCACTCGCCCCGGGGCGCGACGCCGACGTCGTCGTGTGGACGGGCGACCCGTTCGAGTTCGCGACGCGCGCGGAGCACGTCTTCATCCGCGGCCGGGAGGTGACGGGCGACTCGCGGCAGGACGAGCTGGCGCGTCGCTACCGAACGCTGCCTCCCGCGTACACGCGGCCGTAGCGACGCCCGTCGGCAGCGCACGGGCGCGGCCGCCAGCGTCGCCCGTGATCCCTCGCTGCGCTCGGAATGACAGACAAACCGACGAAAGGCCCCGCCGGCGCATGCCGGCGGGGCCTTTCGCTGCGTGACGATGCGCGGTCGTCAGGCCGTCGCGGTCGCGTCCGTAGCGGCAGCGGGCGCGTCGATGGTGACCGCGGTCCGCTCGGCGACCGGGTAGACGCTGACCTTGAGCTGCGACTTGTTGCGGTGCTCGAACTTCACGACCCCGTCGACGAGCGAGTAGATCGTGTAGTCGCGGCCCATCCCGACGTTGCGGCCGGGGTGCCACTTGGTGCCGCACTGGCGGACGATGATGTTGCCAGCGATGACCTGCTCGCCACCGAACTTCTTCACGCCGCGATACTGCGGATTCGAGTCGCGGCCGTTGCGCGTCGAGCCGACGCCTTTCTTGTGTGCCATAGTGGAGGTCTCCTTCGGGTCAGCAGGCGGTTACGTCAACCCAGCGTGATGTCCTTGAAGCGGACCTCGGTATATCCCTGCCGATGGCCCTGCTTGCGCGCATAGTTCTTACGGCGCTTGAACTTGAACACGACGATCTTGTCGCCGAGGCCGTGCTTGACGATCTCCGCGGTGACCTTCGCGCCGGCGACCGTGGGAACGCCCGCGCGCACCGATCCGTCGACCGACCCGAGGAGCACTTCGTTGAACTCGACCTCGGTGCCCGCCTCGGCGACGAGCGAGGGGATCCGGAGCGTCTTGCCCGGCTCGGCGCGGTACTGCTTGCCGCCGGTGCGGATGATGGCGTAGTTCATGAGCGGATGAGTAGCAATGCTGGAAGAGCCTAGCACTATACAGGATCACGACTTACGCGTCAAGCGACGCGCTGGCAGCCCGTCCGCCGACGCCTCACGCCACGGCGTAGCGCTCGGTGACGTCGCGCTGCTCGGCGCCCCGCACGACCAGCTTGAACTCGTCCGGCCGCAGCAGCGGATCGTCGCGCATCTCGAGCTCGAATCCGACGGCCCGCTCCAGCTTGCCGACGAGGTCGTGCTCCTCGGTGAGAACGTGGAGCGCGGTCTCGGGGTGGAGGCGAACCTGGATCGCGTCGCGCCGCCCCTCGGCCGCCATTCGCCGCACCGAGCGTTCGATGCGTCGCACGACCGTGTCGGGGGTGAATATCCGACCCGTGCCGCTGCACGTCGGGCATGGCGCGGTCATGCTCTGCAGGTGGCTCTGCCGCACGCGCTGCCGGGTCATCTCGATCAGACCGAGCTCGCTCACCGAGTACGCCTTGGTTCGCGCGCGGTCGCGGCCGAGCGCCTGGCGAAGCTCCTGCAGCACGCGGTCGCGATTGACCTGCGTCTCCATGTCGATGAAGTCGCAGACGATGATCCCGCCGACGTCGCGCAGGCGCAGCTGCCGCGCGACCTCGCGCGCCGCCTCGAGATTCGTCTTCAGGACCGTCTTCTCGGGGTCCTTCTTCCCCACGAACCGCCCCGAGTTCACGTCGACCGAGACGAGCGCCTCGGTCGGCTCGAAGATCAGATAGCCGCCCGAGGGGAGATCACACCGGCGCTTGAACAGGTCGCGGATCTCGGGCTCGATGCCGTGCGCGTCGAACAGCGGTGTCGCGTCGGTGTGCAGGCGCACACGGTCGGCGAGCTCGGGCGCGAAGCCCTGCAGATACTCGAGGATCTCGCCCTGGACGGCGCGCGAGTCGATCACGAGCGCGTCGACCTTGTCGCTGAACAGGTCGCGGACGAGCCCCCGCGCGAGGCTCGTCTCCTGGTGGATCAGCGCCGGCGCGCGCATGAACCGCGTCTTCCGCTGGATGCGCTTCCACTGATTGATCAGCGTCGCCAGCTCGCGTCCGAACGTCTCGGCCGAGGCCTCCTCGCTCACCGTGCGGACGATCACACCGCCCGCGTCGGGCGGTAGCACGGCGCCGACGATCTCCTTGAGGCGGCGACGGTCGTCACGGTCGGTGATCTTGCGACTCACGCCCACGCGCGAGGGCGCGTGCGGCATGTAGACGAGAAACCGGCCGGCGAGCGACACCTGCGCCGTGACGCGCGAGCCCTTCGTCGAGATCGGCTCCTTCGTCACCTGCACGAGCAGCTCCTGCCCCTTCTTGAGCACCTCCTCGATCGGTGGTGCCTTGGCACGTCCGGGGCGGCGGCG
>DASWUT010000644.1:0-6006 GCA_036401455.1 Gemmatirosa sp.
GCCATCCGGGGCCACGTGCAGCTCGGCGCGGCGCCCCTGCATTCCGCGCCGCATGCGCTCGACCGCGGCGGCCGGCGCACCCGGCGCGCGAAAGGCGACCGAATCGGTGACCGCGAGCAGGAGCGCGCCCGCGTCGTCGACGCGCTCGACGATCGACCGTGCGATGACGAGCATCGCGCTCGCCGGGACGACGTCGGCCGCGGTCGGCGCGCCGCGCGGCGTCAGGCGCACGGTCTGCTCGAACCGCGTGCGCACCGTGTCGCCCGGGCGCGGGCGAAGCCGGAGGGCGACGGCGCGCGTGCGGGTCGCGCGGGCGCCGAGCGGTGTGGCCGGACGCGGCGCGGCGAGCGCCACGACCCCCGGCTGGCCGCTCGCGGGGCGGGACGACGCACCGAACACCGCGCCTAACGTCAGTCCGGCGGCGACCGTCCCGACCCGGCGCCCGGTTCTCCGTCCGCCACGCACGCCGCCCCGCACCACGCCGTCAGAACCCGTATGGGTCGTCGTTCGGAATCGCGCGTACAGCGGGAATCGGCGATGCCGCCGGCATGCTCGCCTGCCGCGCCGCGACCACCGGGCGAAGCTGCGCGCGAAAGAACGCCCGCACGTCGGCCGGGCGTGACAGCAGCGTTCGGTCGCGCGCCGCGAGCACGTCGCGCTCGTCGGCCAGCGCGGTCGCTTCCTGCACCCAGGCGAGCGTCACGCCCGGATCGAGCGTCCGCAGCGCGCGCGTGATCGCCGCGTCCAGCGCGACCTCGGCCATCTGCGGATAGCGCTCGACGCCCTCGCGCCCCGTCATGACGGCGGGCCGCGGAAAGCGGACGAACACGGGTTGCGTGAAGTGCGGGTGGCGGACCATCAACTGTCCCTTGTCGAGCGTGGCGAGCTTCGTCTTGACCGCGGGCGAGAGCACCGCGTACCCCGGCGTCGCCAGTTCGTCGCCGTCCATGCGCCCGTACAGCGCGGTGGCCGAGTTGCCCACCACCCGCCGGTGCACTTGACTGCGAAACTGCTGCGCCGAGAACAGGACGAGCCCCAGATACCGCCCGCGCTCCGCGATGTCGAGGAGCATCTTGCGGACGTACGTGTCCGGCCCATCGCCCGGCGCGTACTTGTTCAACTCGTCGACGAAGACGACGACATGTTGCACGCCGAGATCGCGTCGCTCGAGGTGCTCGCGCAGCTTGCTCACCACGCGGGCGAAGATCAGGTCCTGCGCGTCCTCCTCGAGCCCCGCAACGTCCACCACATACACCGCGCGGTCCTCGAAGCTCCCGAACGGCAGATCGCTCGCCTCGCCGCCGTCCGTCACGAGGCCCTGACAGCGGAGCGCGATGTTGACGAGTCGGTTGCGAACCTTGCGGATGGTCGCCACGTGGTGCGTGCGCCACGTGTCGCCGCCACCCTTCCCTTCGATCGCGACGAGCAGGTCACGGAACCACTCTTCGAGGCCCGCGAACGTCGTCACCCGGTACGGCTTTCGGAGCAGCGGGTCGGTGAATTCCTTCTCGATCACGCGCTCCTCGACGAAGTCGATCAGCGCGTCCGCCTTCGCATCCACGTCATCCTTGTTGAGCAGGACCTGCGCGAACTGGAAGACCTCCTTCAACCCCCACGTCAGCGGCCGCACGTTGTGCTGGAGCGCCTCGTGCGAACGCAGCGTCGCGAGCGTGTACCCCTTTGCCGTGTACGGCGCGTAGTAGCGCACCCGGTCGAACGGCTCGGCGGGCACGCCGAGCTTCTCGTACATCGCCCGATCGTTGTCGTCGAGCTTCGTCGCGGGCTGGTCGAGGAAGAGCAGATCGGGCCCCTTGACGTTGAAGCAGACCGCCGCGACCGCGCCCTTCTGCGCCGGGAAGTGCGCAAAGATGGACGACATGAGCCATTCGACCGCGCTCGTCTTCGTCGCGAGCCCCGAGACACCCGTGATGTTGAGGTGCGCCGCCTCGGGACCGAGCAGGAAGTCGGCGTCGAGGTAGACCGGGCTCTCGGTGCCACCCGACCGGTACAGCCCGATCGGGATCGCCGTGCGCGTCCCCTCGGCGAGGTACGCGTCCATCCGCAGTGCGGCCGCGACGTCCTCGTCGCCGGCGAGGAAGACCTCGCCCATCGGGACGGGCTGCAGCGGCTCCTCGGGGATCTGGCGCAGCACGGCCGCGGTGTAGAGCCGGACCTCCGTGCGCACCGTCGTCGCGAAGCCCGCCGCGGCCGGCGAGCCGTCGTGCCCCATGACGTCGTGCAGCGGGCTCTGCAGGTCGGTGTAGGCGAACCCTTCGGTCACCACGCCGTAGACGGTCGGGCGCACACCCCCGACCGCGACTCCCGCGTCGACGCGCACGATGGTTCCGATCCCCACCGGCGCGTCGAGCGCGGTCCAAAAGTGGAACTCGAACGCGGTGTTCGGCTTCCGCTCCGTGGCGACGACGCGGCCCAACGGCGCGCCGGTCGCCGTTAGGCCATCCACGGCTTCGCTCACGCCCGGCTCACGCCTCCGCCGGCTGCAGCGCAGCCAACTCCGCGCCCGGCAAGTACGCGTTGTGCAGGTACTGCCACACCATCCGCTGCGTGTTGAAGTACGACCCGTTGACAGCGATCGCCGTGCGCATCACCTCGGCCCATTTGTACGGCATGCCGTAGTAGAGCGGGACGATCGTCTGCTCCAGCTTGTCGTAGAGCGACGCCGCGTCGGAGCGCGCGTATGCCGTCGTCACGTCGGTCGTCGGATCGGCGAGCGCCTTGTCGTCGCGGCCGATCGCCCACCCAGTCGCGCCCTCGACGCACCCTTCCACCCACCACCCGTCGAGCACCGAAAGCGAGGGGACGCCGTTGAGCGCGGCCTTCATCCCGCTCGTGCCGCTCGCCTCGAGCGGACGCAACGGGTTGTTGAGCCACAGGTCGACGCCCGACGTCAGCCGGTGGCCTAACGTCATCTCGTAGTTCTCGACGTAGACGACGCGCAGCGCGTTGCCGAGCTGGCGCGCCGCCTCGTACACGTTGCGGATGAGTGCCTTGCCGTACTCGTCGCGCGGATGCGCCTTGCCCGCAAAGACGAACTGCAGCGGTCCCGCCTCGCGCGCGATCCGGCGCAGGCGGTCGAGATCCGAGAAGACGAGGTCCGCGCGCTTGTAGGTGGCCGAGCGGCGGGCGAAGCCGATCGTGAACGCCTTCGGATCGAGCGTCTGCCCCGTGCGGCGCGCGACCTCGTCGAGCATCGTCTGCTTCGCGACCCGGTGCGCCTCGCGCAGCTCGTCCGTGGGGAGCGCGACGGCGTAGCGCAGGTAGAGGTTGTCCTGCCGCCACTCGGCGATGTGCTTGTCGAACAGCTTGCGGAACGGCTCGGCGGTCCACGTCGTCGCGTGCACGCCGTTGGTCACCGATTCGATGCGGTACTCGGGGAACATCTCCTGCGAGACCTGCTGGTGCCGCATCGCGACGCCGTTGACGTAGCGCGAGCAGCGGAGCGCGAGGCGCGTCATGTTGAGCTGGCCGTGGTCCCACAGCGACAGCGCGTCCATGAGCTTGGCGCGCGCACCGAGGACGCCGCGCGCGAGGTCGCCGGGGAACTTGTCGTGCCCCGCCGGGACCGGCGTGTGCGTCGTGAAGATCGTGCGTCGCGCGACCGCCTCGACGTCCGCTACCGACGCCTCCCCCGCCCCGCGCCCGCCGAGCTGGCGCTCGAGCAGGTGCAGCGTGAGCAGCGCCGCATGCCCCTCGTTGATGTGGTACTGCGTGCCAGTATCCGCGCCGACGCCTAACGCATCGAGTAGCGCCGCACCGCCCTCGCCAAGGACGACCTCCTGGCACAGTCGGTAGCGCAGGTCGCCGCCATACAGCGTGTCGGTGAGCGTCCGATCGTATGCGCCGTTTGCGTCATCGCGCGTATCGAGCAGGTACACCGGCACGACGTGGCCGCCAACACCACGCACGTCGTAGCGCCACGCATTCACGACGACCGGGCGCCCCTCGATCTCGACGGTCACGGAATGCGGCACGCGCGCGAGGCGCTCCGACGGATCCCACTCCGACGTCGTCTCGGTCTGCCGGCCGTCGGGGCCGAGGTGCTGGGTGAAGTAGCCACACCGGTGCGCCAGCGTGACGGCGACCATCGGCAGCGCGAGGTCGGCCGCCGAGCGCAGCGTGTCGCCGGCGAGCACGCCGAGTCCGCCGCTGTAGGTAGGGAGCGCCTGCTCGAGGCAGACTTCCATCGAGAAATAGGCGACGGTGAGTGGCGCCGCGGCCATACGAGACCTCTGGGGGGAAGGCGAAAGGAAAGCGCGCGTCTGACGCACGGGCGAGGACGCACGAGACGACCCGGCCCGCCCAAGTTAGCGCGCGCGGTTGCACAGGGACGATGGACGCCCGCGCGGCGACACCACGCCGGCTGGTCAGGCGTTCTTGCGCTCAGGCCGTGAGGCGTTCCGCGACGGCGGCCTCCACCATGAGCAGCGCAACTGGCGCGTCCTGCAGCAGAGCCGCTACCCGCAGCCGCGGCGCGGTCGAGGCCTCGACCGCGTGGACGCGCCCGGTGACGGCATCGCGCAGCGTCCGCCCGGCGAGGTGCGAGGGCAGCGCGAGCGTCGTCTCGCCCCACACCGCCTCGCCCATGGGCGGTCCACCGTCCGGGCGGAGGGCGAGTACGCCCCGCGGCACGACGGTGAGCGCGAACGCGTCGCCCTGTGTGCGTGACGAGGCGACGACGTGCGCCGCGTTGGGCCCCTCGGCGGCAACCGCCGCGTACGCGCCCGCGCGAAACAGCGCCGCGTGCGCCCGCCGCGCGACGAGCACGCGGTGGAGCAGCCGAAGCTTCGGCGCGCCGACACCCCGCGCCGCGCCGCCGAGCGCGTCACGCCACCACTGCGCCGGCGCCGCGTCCCGTTCGGCATCGCTGAGCAATGCGTCGCGCAGCCGCCAGTCGACGGCACGCCGATTGTCCGGATCGACGAGCACGAGATTCCACAACTCGTCGCCCTGGTAGACGTCGGGCGTCCCGGGCGCGGTGGTCTGCAGCAGCGTACGCGCGAGCGACGTCCACGCGCCCGCGGCCGCGACGCGCCGCACGACCTGCGCGAGCTCGCGCCGAAACTCAGCCCCTGCGTCGCCTGCGACGAGCGCGTCGGCGAACGCGAACAGCGCGCGTTCGTACGCCGCGTCCGAATCGGTCCAGCTCGTCCGCAGCTTCGCTTCGCGCGCGGCCTTCTGCAGGTAGTCGCGCACCCGTCCCGCAAACGTCGCGTTCTGCGCCGAACTCCCGCCATCGGCCGGCCACACGCCGACGAGGGTCTGGTAGACGAGCCACTCCATCGCGCCGTCGACGGTGCGCGTCCGCCCGCTCGCGTCGGCGTACCGGCGGAGGGACGCGTGCCGCCGGCGCCACCGCGCGACGAGGGCGGTCCACTCGAGCGCGATCTCGCTCAAGGCGTCGAGGCGCGCGCGCACGTCGGCGCCGCGCTTCGTGTCGTGCGTCGTGACAGGCAGGAGCGCGAGCGGCGTCGCGGCGAGGCGCTCGGCGTTCGCGGCGTGCCACGCGCCGGCCGCGTGCCCGAGCGGCGCGTCGGGCTCGCCCCCGACCTCGCACAGTGAGGCGAGCGGGGCCCAGCGATAGAGTGCGGTGTCCTCGACCCCCTTCGCGGTAGCCGGACCGCTCGTCTGCTGGAAGCGGAGCGCGGCCTCTTCCGCGGCGCGCCGCACACGCGCGACCGCGGGCGCACCCGGCGCCGGCAGGTCGCCCGCGAGCACCGCGGCGACGTACCCGATGTCGCCAGCGAGCTGCGGGGCACGGGCGATGGCGTGCGTCGTCGCCCAGTCGAGCGCGACGCGGTCGGCGGGCTCGGTGACGAGTGGGCCGGGCACTTCGTCGTCCGCGCGCTCCGGGGCGATGTAGGTGCGGTAGACGGGGAGCGCCGCAGCGAGCCGGAGCACCGCTTCCGCAAGGCGTCGCCCCTCGCCGGCGCCGCGGGGAGACGCCGTGAGGAGCGCGCGCACCACGCGGCGCACCTCCGGGCGGAA
>DASWUT010000645.1:0-1975 GCA_036401455.1 Gemmatirosa sp.
GCCCTCAGCGGAACTTCCACGGCCACGGTTTCCCGCGCTCGACGGGATCCGCGGTGTCGCAATCCTGTCGGTGCTGATCTACCACCTCCTCCCACGCCCCGACGTGACGAGCTGGCCGCTCCGCACGGTGCAGCTCGCGGGGCGGCTCGGATGGGTCGGCGTGGACGTGTTCTTCGTGCTCTCAGGGTTCCTCATCACGGGCATCCTGCTCGACGCGCGGGACACACCGCAGCGATGGCGCACGTTCCTCGCGCGGCGCGCGCTCCGCATCTTCCCGCTTTACTACGGCGCGGTCGCCTTGCTCGGGTTGCTGTTACCGCATCCGCAGGCGTGGCTCGGGTGGCTGCTCGCCTACGGCGCGAACGTGCGCATGGGTTTGTGGCCGCTGTTTCGCGGGTCGGAATCGATTCCGTCGGCCGCGTGGCACTTCTGGTCCCTCGCGGTAGAAGAGCAGTTCTACTTGCTGTGGCCGTTCGTCGTGTGGTCTGTTGCGCCGCAGCGGCTGGCGCGCCTGTGCCTCGGGTTGGCGGCTCTGGCCCTCGTCGTACGCCTCGGGCTCCGCGCCTCGGTCGGGTCGCACGGCGCCTACTTGCTCCTGCCCGCGCGGATGGACGCCCTCGTGATCGGCGGGCTTCTCGCTGTCGCGCTCCGCACGCCCGACTGGTGGGCGGCGTGGCAGCGCGTGCGCGGTCGCGCCGGTGGTGCGGCGGCCGCGGTCGTGATGCTGCTCATAGCCCGCGTGCTGCTCAGCCCCGCGCCCAGCGCGGACCTGTCCGTGGACATCGGAATGCAGACGCTCGGCTACCCGGCACTCGCGATCGCCGCGGCCGCGTGGATCGCGTACGCCGTCGACCGCCCGGACGCGGGATGGGGCTGGCTCGCGCGCGGTCCACTGCCGTGGACGGGTGGCTACGCGTACGGCCTTTACGTTTGGCACGCGATCCTCGCGACGCTAGCGCTGCCCCTGCTCGCGCGCCGGGGCTGGCTCGGGCCATCACCGGACGTGCGCCCGTGGTGGGGCATGGCAGGGCACTTAGTCGCCGGGGTCGCCCTGAGTGTCGGCGCCGCGGTCGTGAGCTATCACGCACTCGAGGCGCCGTTCCTCCGATTGAAGCGGCTCGCGGCAACTGGCGTGCGGCGAGGCGCCGACGCTGAACGTATCGTCCCCACCGGCGAATCCGCGGGACGGCAATCGCCGGGCCTGCATGCATTCGCCTCCGACGGAGTAAACGCCCCAGTCGGGCGGCCGCCGCGCGGCGGCGCTTCGCCGTGACGGTGTATCAACGCCGGCGAGACACCGTCCCGCGACCCATCATGCACCGCGGGCGAACGTAAGCAGGCGACCTGTCCCCCTGCGCTCTCGTTCGACATCGACCGTAACCGCCGCACCGGCCAGCGCCGCAGCGACAGCGCCCGACGTGAGTTCGGCCGCGCGCTTCCGGCTCGAGTCGACGAGGTGCGCGTAGCGCGCCGTGGTGGCGCTGTCCGTATGGCCGAGTAGGGCGCCGATCAGGGGGAGCGTCAGCCCGCCCGACGCGGCGACGCTGGCGAACGCGTGCCGCAAGTCGTGCAACCGCACGTCCGCCAGTCCGGCCGCGTGGCGCGCGGCGTCCCACACGCGCGCGGTGTCGGTGAAGTGCGCGCCCGGCTTTGCGCCCGGAAACACATACGGATTGCCCGCCTGGTGATGCGGCCGCATCGCATTGACGACGGCGAGTGCCGGCGCGCCGAGCTCGCGCACGCTGCGGCCCGTCTTCGTATCGGCGAGCGTGGCGACGCCACGCCCCAGGTCGACCGCATCCCACCGCAGCGTGAGGGCTTCGCGCTCGCGCCACCCAGACAACAGCAGGAACCGCAGCACGGCGACCGCTACCGGGTTGGCCGGCGTGATGGCGCGCGCGCCGTCGGGCGCGGTGTCTTTCGTCCGGTGCTTGGCCGTGGTGGCGGTGGCCTTCCGGCGCGCGCGCGATCCAGG
>DASWUT010000646.1:0-3627 GCA_036401455.1 Gemmatirosa sp.
GAAGGCGCGACCTCCGACGGCGGCCTCGAGAAACGTCGCCGCGCGCGTCGCCGCGTCGGGCGCGACGGTCAGCTGCATCGGGTACGGCGCCGTGTCGGGGCCGTCGGCGCGCGCGCGCCCGAATGGCGCCTGCACCGCATAGAGCAGCCGCTCCGCCATGTAGCGCCGCTCGAGACCGGGCACGCGCGCGCGGTGCGTGAAGAAGCCCCAGTACCGCGTCGGTCGGTATGGCGTCAGGCGCGCCGCGCGCCGACCGGCGACGAGCGCGGTGAACAGCCCCTCGCGCGCGTGGTGCGGGAGCACGAAGTCGGCGACCAGATCGTACCGTTCGCGTCGCAGCCGGCGCAGCACGGGGAGCCACGGCTCGCGGAGGGGCTCGTGGACGACCAGGCGGTCCACCCGCGGGTCGCCGTCGAGGAGCGACGCATTGCGCGGCGAGACGAGCACGTCGAGGCGGGCGTTGGGCGCGATCTCGCGCAGGAACGCGAGCGCGGGCGTCGCCACGACCAGATCGCCGACCTTGTAGTTGGGCAGCACGAGCACGCGCCGCAGCGCGCCGCCGTCCAGCCGACCGGGCCCGACGTCGGTCGGAAACGCCACGCGCTCGGCCGCGTAGAGCAGGCGGTACACGCGCCGGTCGAGGCGGCGGCGCAGCCGGGCGGCCGGCGTCACCGCGCGCTCACCCCACCTCTCCGAGGCCCGATGACGGGCAGAACGCGGCGAGCGAACACGCGCCGCAGCGCGGCTTCCGCGCATCGCACGTGCGGCGGCCATGGAAGATCAGCCGGTGCGAGAGCATCGCCCAATCGTCGCGAGGAAAGAGCGGGATCAGCTCCTGCTCGATCGCGACCGGGTCGTCGCCGCGCGCGAGGCCTAGCCGCCGGCTCAGGCGGTGGACGTGCGTGTCGACGGTGACACCGGCGTTGATGCCGTACGCGTTGCCGAGGATCACGTTCGCCGTCTTGCGCCCAACGCCGGGGAGCGCGACGAGTGCCTCCATCGTCTGCGGTACCTCGCCGCCGTGGTGCGCGACGAGCGCCTGTGCCATCCCGACGAGGTTTCGCGCCTTGTTGCGGAAGAAGCCGGTGGGCTGGACGAGCCGCTCGACCTCGGCCACGTCGGCCGCGGCGAGCGCGCGCGCGTCGGGATAGGCGGCGAAGAGCGCGGGGGTGGTCAGGTTCACCCGCCGGTCAGTGCATTGCGCCGAGAGGATCGTCGCGCAGAGCAGCTCGAAGGCGTTGCGGTGGACGAGCTCGCAGTGGGCGTCGGGGTGCGCCGCGGCGAGCGCATCCCACACGCGCGCCGCGTGCGCGGGGAGGTCGCGCTTGAGGATCCGTTTCGGGGCACGCATCGGTTGCCTAACGGGCACGGGTCCCCTCTCGCTTGGCCCGCGCGAAGGCGAGCACCGCGTCCGCGTCGCGCGCGTTGAGCACGTCGCCCGGCCCGAGCCATCCCTTGCGCGCGACGCCGACCCCAAATTCGACGTTGGCGAGTCCCGCGGGGGAGTGCGCGTCGGGGCCGATCTCGATCAGCACGCCGCGGTCGCGTGCCGCGCGCAGCTCACGCCAGTCGAGGTCCAGCCGGTGCGGGTCGGCGTTGAGCTCGACCGACGCGCCGTGCGTGGCGGCCGCGGCGATCACCTCACCGACGTCGATCGCGTACGCGTCACGCTGCAACAGCAGCCGTCCCGTCGGGTGGCCCAACACGGTGAGGAACGGGTTCGCGACCGCGCGGCAGACGCGGTCGGTCATCTCGCGCGCGCTCAGCCCGAAGCGCGAGTGCACCGAGCCGACGACGAACTCGAAGCGCGCGAGGGTGCGTTCGTCGTAGTCGAGGTCCCCGTCGCCGAGGATGTCGCACTCGATCCCCTTCAGGACGCGGAAGGCGACGCCGCGCGCGGCGTAGTCGTCGTTGACGCGGTCGATCTCCGCGTGCTGTTTGATCACCGCCGCTGGTGTGAGGCCGCCCGCGTAGGCCGCGCTCTGCGAGTGGTCGGTGATGCCGATGTACGCGTAGCCCATCGCCTGCGCCGCCGCGGCCATCTCCGTCACGCTCGCGCCGCCGTCGGAGTAGGTGGTGTGGCAGTGGAGCACGCCGCGCAGGTCGGCGGGCTCCAGCAGGGCGGGGAGCGTGCCCGCGGCGGCCGCCTCGACCTCGCCCGTCCCCTCGCGTAGCTCGGGAACGACGAACGCGAGCCCGGCGAGCGCGTACAGGTCGGCCTCGTCGCGGACGGCGGCGAACTCGCCACCGGGACCGCGGAGCGCGCCGGCATCGGCCGTCGCGGCCTCGTTCTCGTCGCCTAACGCGTAGCCACGGGCGGCGAGGCGCTCGGTGACCTGCGCGACGTGGGCCGCGCTTCCCGTCGCGCGCCAGAGGGCGAGCGCGTAGCCGGCGGGCGTCGCGCGCGTGAGACGGGCCGCGACGCCGTGGGCGGCGGGGAGGCGCACGGCCACCTCCGCGTCGGCGGCCGCGACGACGTCGAGCGCGCCCACGATCTCGAGCCGGCGGCGGACCTCGCCCGCGACGGCAGTGGCGACCACGCCCGGCTGCGCGCGCACCGCCGCGACGAGGCGCGCCGCTTCGATCGCCGCCTCGGGGAAGCGGACGCGCCCCGTGGTCGTCCGCAGGAACGCGATCCCCTTCGCGATCTTCTCCGCCGTCTTCGCCCCGAACCCCTTCACCCCGGCCAGCCGCCCGTCCCGCGCGGCCGTGTCCAGCGCGTCGAGCGAGTCGACGCCGAGCGTGGTGTGAAGTTGGTGGATCTTGGCGGTGCCGAGCCCCGGAACGTGGAGCAACTCGGCCAGCCCCGGCGGCGTCTCGGCGGCGAGCTGGTCGAGGAGGCTGCTACGCCCCGTCTGCACGAGGTCGCGCACGACGGCGAGTGTGCCAGGGCCGAGGCCGGGCGTGTCTTCGAGCGTGCCGTCGGCGAGCAGCGGCGCGAGGTCGTCGGCGTCGAGCGCCGTGAGCGCGCGGGCCGCGTTGTGGTACGCGCGCGTCTTGAACGGGTTGTCGCCGCGGAGTTCGAGGAGTTGGCCGATGCGTTCCAGGGCATCGGCGGCGGCGCGCGAGTCCATGAGCGCCAAGCTAGCGATGGCTTCGCTACACGGGACCGTGTGGGTTGGCTAAGTTCCGTGACCAACCTCACCGCCGGAGTGCCCGATGCTGCAAGTCCCCGTGCACGAAGCCAAGACGCACCTCTCCCGCCTGCTCGCCGCCGTGGAGCGGGGGGAGGAGGTGGTGATCATGCGCGACCGCACGCCGGTGGCGCGCCTGGTCGCGTTCGAGGAGAAGCGCAAGCAGCCGGTGTTTGGGGCCATGCGCGGCCAACTCGGGGACATGCCGCCCGAGGCGTTCGCGCCGATGACCGACGAGGAGGCCGAGGAGTGGGGGTTCTGATCGCCGCGCCCGCAACGCGCGCGCGCATCCTGCTCGACACGCACGCCCTCGTCTGGAACCTCGACGGGAGCGGGCGATTGCCGGCCTCCGCCAGAGCGGCGGTCGAGGACCCCGGTCACGAGCTGTGCGTGAGCGCGGTGACGGCGTGGGAGCTCTGCACCAAGTACCACCTCGGGAAATGGCCCGAAGTCGCGGCGCTCGCGACAGACTTCACGCGGACGATCGTGGCCG
>DASWUT010000647.1:0-11910 GCA_036401455.1 Gemmatirosa sp.
GCCCGCGTCGCAGCCGCGCGCCAGGTCGGCCGCCGCGTCCGCGTCGTCGTACGCCGCCACGACGACCCGCGAGGCGAGCGGCGCGGCCGCGCACGCCGCGTCGGGGTCGAGCACGTGCACGTCGTAGCCCATCGATCGCGCCGCCATCGCCGTCATCCGCCCGAGCTGGCCGCCGCCGAGGATGCCGAGCGTGGCGCCCGGAAGGACCGCGTGGGGCACGGGTGCGTCAGGCCGGAGGAAGCGTCTCGCCGAGCACCGTGTCCCGCCGCGCGTCGCGACGCGCCTGCAGTCGGGCACGGAGCGCCGGATCGTCGGCGGCGAGGAGTTGCGCCGCGAGCAGCGCCGCGTTGATCGCGCCCGGCTTGCCCACCGCGAGCGTCGCGACCGGCACGCCGGCCGGCATTTGCACGATCGAGAGCAGCGAGTCGACGCCGCTGAACAGCGTCGCCGGCACGGGCACGCCAAGGACGGGGACGAGCGTCTTCGCCGCGAGCATTCCGGGCAGATGTGCCGCGCCGCCCGCGCCTGCGATGATCGCCCGCAGCCCGCGCCCCTCCGCCCCCTCGGCGTACGCGAACAGCAGGTCGGGCGTGCGGTGCGCGCTCACGACGCGCGCTTCGTACGCGACGCCGAGTTCGGCGAGCGTGTCCGCGGTGTGCCGCATGACGGCCCAGTCGCTCGTGCTTCCCATCACGACGCCGACGAGCGGCGCCGGGGCGGCGTGTGGCAGGGCGGGGGCTGGCTCGGGACCGGTCACGGCGCGGGAAGATAGCCCGGCCCGCGCCGCGTGCCACCGCGATCCGAGACCGCGACCCACTACCGCCGCTGGAACTCCGGCGTTCCGAGCGCCAGCCCGACGAGCGGGCCGAGCGGCAGCGGCGCCGCGCGCGCCGAGTCCGGTCCGACGGCAGGGCCGAGCAGCGTCGCGCGCGTCGCCGGGGCGACGTCGGCGCCTAACAGCAGCCGGACCACGCCGTCCACCTGTTGCGCGGGGCGCTCGAAGGCGAGCGTCCATCCGGGAGACCAGCGGTCGAGGCTCGCGCCCGGAAAGCGCCCACCGCCCAACTGCACGCCGAAGTTCACGCGATCGAGCAGCGAGCCGCTCGCCAGCCAAGGTTCCCCTGTCTCGGGCCAGCCTTCGGGCGTGAGGTGGCCGAAGAACGGCTCGCCCAGGCGCGCGACCTGCCCCGCGCTACGCCCCGTCGTGTCGGGCGTCGCGTTCAGCGCGCGGAACCCGCTCACGACCAGCTCGAATGGCGTCTTCACCTTCGCGCGGAATGCCTGGCGCGAGAAAAACTCGCGGGAGTGCAGGATCGTCCCGAGCGTCGCGGCGATGTCGCCGTCGGACGCGCGGAACGTGGCCGCCGCGCGCGCGACGAGCGCGTCGGGTGGCGTGTCGCCGACGAAGCGCACGCACAGCTTGCGCGCGATGAAGCGGGCCGTGCTTGGGTGCCGCGCGACGATGTCGAGCACCTCCTCCCCATCCTCGACACCACGACCGGCGGGGAGCTGGTGTCCGAGCACCGTCTTCGCTTCCGCGTCGTGCAGCTCGGGGCGGAACACGAAGCCGCCGCCCTGCGTCGCGTCGGCGAGCGTCCATCCGGTGAGCGCGCGCGCGACGCCGATCACGTCCTGCTGCGTGTAGCCGCCGTCGACGCCGAGCGTGTGCAGCTCGAGCAGTTCGCGCCCGTAGTTCTCGTTGAGCCCCGCGCCGCGGCGATTGCGCCTGGGCGGCGGGCGGTGCGCGGCGCCGGCCGCCGAGTCGGCGCGCCACTCGGGCAGACTCATCCGATCCGGGCTCACCCGGCTCTGGTAACCGTCCAGGTACCAGAGCATCGCCGGGCTGTGTGCGACCGCGCCTAACAGGTCGCGGAATCGCCCGAGCGCGCGCGGGCGGATCACGTCGCGGTCGTAGGCGACCGCGGTGAACCGCGTCGGCATCTTGCCCGCGAACACCGAGAAATGGTTCTCCCAGAAGTCGGTCATGACTTCCTGCAGCTGACGCTCGGTGACGAGTGCGCGCGCGACGCGCACGGGGCCAAACTCCCCGGCGAGACGGTTGGCCTGCTGATCGAGCGCCTTCCAGTCGGCGCTGTCCTGCGCCGTGAGCACGAGCTGCGCGGTGTCCGGGACGCCGCGCGCGTGCCGCAGTCGCTGCAGCCACACGTTCTGCGGCGGATACTGCTGCGCGAGTCGCGCGACGTCCGCGACCTCGACCGGGAAGAGTGGCGCGAGCCGCTCCCACGCCGCGTCGTCCACGCGCGCCGGATGCAGCTGCGCGTCGATCCAGCGGTCGACGCCGATCGCCTGCACGCGCGCGACCTCGCCCGGCCGCGGACCGAACGCGGCGCGCGAGAGCGCCTGCCACGCCTGCTGCTCGGCCGGCAGCTCGCGCGCGCCGTGCGCGGGGGCGCTCGCCTGGGCCGCGGGCGTCGCGCCCCCGCTCGCGCACGCCGACGCGGCGAGCGTGCAGCCAGTGCAGGCGCCGATGGCGGCACGGCGGACGGACACGAACGGGCGCGGCATGCGGGGCTCCACGGTGAATGATCCCAACACCGCGTGAGACGCCGCAGCCAGCCCGATGTTGCGCCCGCGCCGGGATCTTTGCGCATCCCCCATACGCGACGCGGGGCCCGCCATCGTGGCGGGCCCCGCGTGCCGTCCGTATCAGCTCCCGAGACAGGACTCGAACCTGTGACCCGGCGATTAACAGTCGCCTGCTCTACCAACTGAGCTACTCGGGAATGTCCTCCGAAGATAAGCCGTCCCGGCGACGACGGTCAACCCGCGGCCACGCGTCCGGTCACCCCGCCGCGCGACGTCGCGCGCGCGTGCGTTTGGCCTCGACCGGTGCGGTCACACCGTCGGTGCCGTCGCGATCCTCGGGGGTCGGCACGGGCGCCTTGAGCACGCGCTGCAGAAACCGTCCGGTATGCGATCGCGGCTCCGCCATGATCGCCTCCGGGCGCCCCATCGCCACGATCTGTCCCCCCTCGTCGCCCGCCTCGGGGCCGACGTCGATCACCCAGTCGGCGAGCTTGATCACGTCCAGGTTGTGCTCGATGAGCAGCAGCGTGTGGCCGGCCTCGACCAGCCGGTCGAACACCTGCGCCAGCTTGCGCACGTCCTCGAGGTGCAGCCCCGTCGTCGGCTCGTCCATCACGTACAGTTTGTGCCCGCCGCCCTTTGCCGACGTGCGCTTGGCCGAGGCCGTCAGCTCGCGCGCGATCTTGACGCGCTGCGCCTCACCGCCGGAGAGCGTCGTCGCCGGCTGCCCGAGCTTCAGGTAGCCGAGCCCGACCTGCTGTAGCTGCCACAGCGCCTGTCCGAGCTTCTCCTCGCGCGGAAAGAAGCGGATCGCCTCGTCGACGGTCATGCCTAACACGTCGTCGATCGTCTGCCCGCGCACCGCCACCTCGAGCACGTCCGCCTTGAACCGCTTGCCGCCGCACACGTCACACGGCACGAACACGTCGGCCATGAACACCATCTCGACCTCGACGTAGCCCGCGCCCTCGCACGCCTCGCAGCGGCCGCCCTCGCTGTTGAACGAGAACGTCCCGGGCGTGTAGCCGCGCTGCCGCGCGAGCGGCTGCTCGGCGAACAACCGCCGGATCTCGTCGTACGCCTTCACGTACGTCACCGGGTTGGAGCGCGGCGTGCGCCCGATCGGGCTCTGGTCGACGAGCACGACGTCGTCGAGCGTCTCCCAGCCGGACAGCGTGTCGAAGGCGCCGACGCGCTCGCCGAGGTGCTGCTTGGCCGAGTGCTCGCCGTGCAGCCGCTCTTCCAGGGCGCGGTAGAGCACGTCGTGCACGAGCGTGCTCTTGCCCGAGCCCGAGACGCCGGTGACGACGGTCATCGCGCCTAACGGCACACGCACGTCGACGCCCGTGAGGTTGTGCTCGCGCGCGCCGGTGAGCGTGAGCCACCGCGGCCCGACGCGCCGCCGCTCGCGCGGCAGCGGGATCGTCCGCGCTCCGGTGAGGTACTGCCCCGTCAGCGGGCTCTCCGCGACGCGGTCGAGCGTGCCGGCGAAGACGAGCGAGCCCCCCTGCTCCCCGCTCCCCGGCCCGAGCTCGACCATGTAATCCGCGACCTCGATCGCTTCGGGGTCGTGCTCGACGACGAGCACCGTGTTGCCACCATCGCGCAGCCGGTGCAGCAGCCGCAGCAGTCGCTCCATGTCGCGCGAGTGCAGCCCCACGCTCGGCTCGTCCAGCACGTAGAGCGTGTCGACGAGGCGCGCGCCTAACGAATTGGCGAGCCCGATGCGCTGCGCCTCGCCGCCCGAGAGCGTGCGCGTCGCGCGGTTGAGCGAGAGGTAGCCGAGCCCGACGTCGCAGAGAAAGCGCACGCGTCCGCGCGCCTCGTCGAGCACGTGCGCGGCGACCTGCCGCTCGAACTCGGTGAGCGCGACCCCGTCGAGCCACTCGATGAGCCGTCCGACCGGCATCGCCGACGCGTCCGCGATCGTCGCCCCCCCGAAGCGGACGGCGAGCGCCTCTGGCTTGAGCTTCGTGCCGTGGCAGGTCGGGCACTCCTGCGCGGTCTGATACTGCCGCAGGAAGACGCGGATGTACTGCTTGTAGCGCTTCTCCTCCTTGCTCCGCAGAAACGGGAACGCGCCGACGAAGCCGCGCCCGCTGCCGTGCAGGACGCGCTCCTGCTGTGCGCGCGTGAGGTCGCGCCACGGCGCGTCCGGGTCGATCCCCTCGCGCCGTGCAAACTCGAGCAGCTTGCGCCGCTCGGCCTCGTAGCGCGGCTTCTCCCACGGATCGACCGCTCCCTCGCGCAGCGACCGCGCCTCGTTGGGCACGATCAGCCGCTCGTCGTACTCGAGCACCGCGCCGAAGCCGTTGCACGTCTCGCACGCGCCGCGCGGGTTGTTGAACGAGAAGAGCTGCGGCGACGGGGCGGGGAGGCGCGTGCCGTCGTTCGGGCACTCGTACCGCTCAGTTGCGTTGACGCGGGTGATCGGTCGACCCGTCGACTCGGGGAGCGGGGACGGCACGGGCTCCGCGAAGAGCACCGTCGCGTCGCCGTCCCCCTCGCGAAACGCGGTGCCTAACGCATCGGACAGCCGCGAGCGCGCGTCCTCGCGCACGGCGAGCCGGTCGACGACGACGAGCAGGTCGCGTACGGCGGTCAGGTCGAGGCCGCTGGCCGCGACGTCGTCGAGGTGCAGCGTGTCGCCATCCGCCACGACGCGCACGAACCCCTGCGCGCGCAGGTTCTCGTCGACGATCGTGTGCGTCACCTTCGACGAGAGCCGCAGCGGGAACGCGATCGTGAACCGCGTTCCCTCGGCCACGCGGAAGAGCAGGTCGGTGATCGATTCGACCGAATCGGGCTTGAGCTCGCGCCCGCACACGGGGCAGTAGGTGCGCCCGACGCGCGCCCAGAGCAGCCGCAGGTAGTCGTAGACCTCGGTTGCCGTGCCGACCGTCGAGCGCGACGTCTTGGTGGGATTCTTCTGCTCGATCGCCACCGCCGGCGAGAGCCCCTCGATCACGTCGACGTCGGGCTTCTCCATCCGCTCGAGGAACTGCCGTGCGTACGCGCTCAGTGACTCGACGTAGCGCCGCTGCCCCTCCGCGTAGATCGTGTCGAAAGCGAGCGACGACTTCCCGGAGCCCGACGGCCCGGTGATCACGGGGTAGCTCCGGCGCGGGATCTCGAGGTCGAATCCCTTGAGGTTGTGCTGCCGCGCGCCGCGGACGATGATGCGATCTTTCACGACCGAAAGCTACCCGAAAGGCGACGCGGCCGCGGGGGCCCGAAACGCGACGGGGGCGCCCCGAAGGGCGCCCCCGCGCACGTCCGCTCGGGCGCCTCCCGGGAACGACCCCGGGCTGGCGCCGCCGTTCGTCAGACAGTCGAGCGCCGCGTCACCATGCGGTAGATCCACAGCAGAATGATCGCGCCGACGACGGCGATCAGGATGCTGTACAGGTTCACACCCGACACGCCCGAGATCCCGAACAGCGTGTTGCCGAGGAAGCCGCCGATCACCGCGCCGACGATGCCGATCAGGCACGTCACGATGAAGCCGCCAGGGTCGCGGCCCGGCATGATCGCCTTCGCGATGGCACCAGAAATCAGGCCTAGAATGATCCACGCGAGAATGCCCATGTGAAGAA
This sequence comes from Gemmatirosa sp., assembly GCA_036401455.1. GTDB lineage: Bacteria > Gemmatimonadota > Gemmatimonadetes > Gemmatimonadales > Gemmatimonadaceae > BPUI01. The sequence continues at coordinate 6,144 of DASWUT010000647.1, forward strand.
ATCTCCGACGACGGTGTGGGGGGCGGGGTACAGCGAGTGGGGGCGCATGCTCAGATAGCAACGGACGTACCAGCCGTCGCGCGCTGTAGCACACGCACCACAGGTGCGCCGACCGACTAATCTTCGTCGCGTATGGCGAACACCCAGCCCCCGGACGCGCCGGACGACGAACAGCTCGCGGCGGCGTACGACGCGCGCCTCATGCGGCGCCTGCTGCGCTACGCGCGCCCGTACACCGCGCTCGGCGCCGGCGCCGTGCTCCTGCTCTGCATCGAGGGCGGCACGCAGCTCGTCGGGCCCGCGCTCACGCGCCGTGTGATCGACGTCGCGATCCCCGCGCGCGACGCCGGGATGATCCGCACGGCCGCGCTGCTGTACCTGCTCGCCCTCGCCTTTCAGTTCGGTGCCGGGTATGGCGAGACCGTGTTCACCGGCCTCCTCGGCCAGCACGTGATGCGCGACCTGCGCGGGCAGCTGTTCGCGCACCTGCAGCGGCTGCCCGTCGCGTACTTCGACCGCACCCCCGTCGGCCGTCTCGTCACGCGCGTGACCGGCGACGTCGAGGCGCTCAACGAGCTGTTCACCGCCGGCGTCGTCGCCGGGCTCGGCGACCTGTTCACGCTCGTCGCGATCTCGGTGATGATGCTGACCGTCGACTGGAAGCTCGCGCTTGCCGCGTTCGTCGTCATCCCGTTCGTCGTGCTCGTGTCGCGCGCGTTCCAGCGGCGCGTGCGCGCACTCTACCGCGAGATCCGCGTGCGCGTCGCGCGCATCAACGCGTTCGCGCAGGAGCGCCTAACGGGGATCCGGGTCGTGCAGCTGTTCGGCCGCGAGCGCGGCGAGCGCGCGCGCTTCGACGCGCTCAACCAGGCACATCTGCGCGCGCAACTCCGCTCGATCACCGTCTACGCGCTGTACTTCCCGGCAATCGAGGTCCTCACCACGGTCGCGCTCGCGAGCCTGCTCGTCGGCGCGGCGGGGCGCGTCGGCGCCGGCACGCTCACGATCGGAACGGTCGCGGCGTTCCTCCAGCTCGTGCGGCGGTTCTTTCAGCCGCTCCAGGATCTGTCCGAGAAGTTCAACATCCTGCAGGCCGCGATGGCCGCCGCAGAGCGCATCTTCGGGCTGCTCGACACACCCGCCGAGCCCGATGCGGGCGCGGCCGCGTCGGCGGTGGCAGCCGCTCACGCGGCCGGCACGCTGCCGCGCGGCGTGACGGTCGAGTTCGAGGACGTGTGGTTCGCCTACGACCTGGCGCATACGGCCGCTGGCACGGCGGGCGCCGGCACGCCCGCAGACCGCGCCGTGCCAGCCCATCCCGAATGGGTGCTCCGCGGCGTGAGCTTTCGCGCGGCGCCGGGCGAGACGCTCGCGCTCGTCGGACACACCGGCGCCGGCAAGTCGACGATCGTCGCGCTGCTGCTGCGCTTCTACGACCCGCAGCGCGGGCGCATCCTGCTCGACGGCGTCGACGTGCGCACCCTGCCGCGCGAGCTCGTGCGCGCGCGCGTCGGCTACGTCCAGCAGGACATCTTCCTCTTCGCCGGCGACGTCGCGTCCAACGTGCGCCTTTCCGCCCCGATCAGCGACGCGGCGCTCGACGAGGCGGCCGCGCGCGTCGGCGCGGACCGCGTCGTAAGGCGCCTGCCCGGCGGCTGGCATCACGAGCTCGGTGAACGCGGCGCGACGCTCAGCGTCGGCGAGCGGCAGCTGCTGTCCTTCGCGCGCGCGATCGCGGCCGACCCGGCCCTGCTCGTGCTCGACGAGGCGACGAGCGCGGTCGACAGCGAGGCGGAGGCCGTCATCCAGGAGGGGCTCGCGTCGCTCCGCGAGGGGCGAACGACGATCGCGATCGCCCACCGGCTCTCGACGATCGTCGACGCGGAGCAGATCCTCGTCCTCCACCACGGGCGTGTCGTGGAGCGGGGCACGCACCGCGAACTGCTCGCGCGCAACGGGCTGTACGCGCGACTCTACCGGTTGCAGGTGGCCGACACCGACGCTCGGATCGACGTGGACGACGGTGAAATCGGTGTGCCGGGCGTCGGCGCTGGGCGGGGAACCATGCTTGCTCCCTCTGGAACGCGCCCGTAGGTTGCCCCGTTGCATCGCTCGCGCGTCATCGCGCGCGGCCCTCGCCACGGCCTGACCGCCTTCCGCCCGGCCCACCGCCGCTCCTCCGGTTCACCACCTCTCGTGCAGCTTGCCGTGGCCGCCCGTACGGACATTGGACGCGTCCGCAGCGGGAACGAAGACAGTCTCTACGCCGACGCCACGCCGAGCCGCGGGCTGTTCATCGTCGCGGACGGGATGGGGGGGCACGCGGCCGGCGAGGTGGCGAGCGCGATGGCCGTGCACATCATCGCGCACGAGCTCACCGCGCTCGAAGCAGCCGACGATGCCGACGCTCCTGCGCGCATGGCCAATGCGCTCGTCACGGCCAACCGCGCCATTCACGACCGCACCGAGCGCGAGAGCGACAAGCAGGGCATGGGCACCACCGCCTCGGTGCTCGCCGTGTCGGACACGGGCTACCTCATCGGCCAGGTTGGCGACTCGCGCGTCTACCTGCTGCGTGACGGCACGCTGCGCCAGCTCACGCGCGACCATTCGTATGTGCAGGAGCAGGTCGACGCCGGCCTCCTCTCGCCCGAGCAAGCGCGGTACCATCCGTACAGCAACGTCATCACGCGCTGCATCGGCGCCAACGGCCACGTCGACCCCGACGTCTTCACCGGCGAGGTCGCGCCGGGCGACGTCTTTCTGCTGGCGAGCGACGGGCTCACCGGGATGGTCGACGACAAGCGGCTGCAGCAGCTGCTCTCGTCGCGCGCCGCGCCCGCCCGCGTCGTCGACGCGCTGATCGCCGAGGCGAACGGTCGTGGCGGGCTCGACAACATCACCGCGATCATCGTGCAGGTCATCGCCGCCGAGAACGCGGCGGCTGGCGGAGCGGTGGCAGGTGGCGCGGTCGCCGGCGGGGCGGGGCGTGGCTGACGCGGGCCTCGACGACGCGTCCGGTCCCGTCCCCCCGCACGAGACGGTCGGTGACGTCGCCGGGCTCTACCTCGGCAACATCCTGTACGCGATCGAGCGCGCCGCGCTCTCGCTCGAGGCGGAGGACCGGCGCGAGGACGCCGCGTTCTACCGCGGAATCGGCCGCAAGCTGGCCGAGGCGCGCGGGCGCGAACGCGCGGCGCCGTAGCCCGTCCGCGAGCCGCACGCGCGGCCGACCCACGCACGCCAGACACCCGCCTGACCATGGAATACCGCGCCCTCGGACGCACCGGCTGGAACGTTTCGACCATCGGCTTCGGCGCCTGGGCGATCGGTGGCGACGCATGGGGGAAGCAGGACGACGCCGAGTCGCTGCGCACGCTGCATGCGGCAATCGACCGCGGCGTCAACTTCATCGACACGGCCGACGTGTACGGCGACGGCCACTCGGAGCGCCTCGTCGCGCGCCTCAAGCGTGAGCGCGCCTCTGACGAGCTCCACATCGCGACCAAGGCCGGGCGCCGCCTCAACCCGCACGTCGCGAGCGGCTATAACCGCGCCAATCTGACGACGTTCGTCGAGCGCAGCCTCGTCAACCTCGCGACCGACGCGCTCGATCTCGTCCAGCTGCACTGCCCGCCGTCCGAAGTCTACGACATGCCCGAGGTGTTCGGCGTGCTCGACGATCTCGCGGCCGCCGGCAAGATCCGCTATTACGGCGTGAGCGTCGAGACGGTCGACGAAGCGATGCGCGCGATCGCGCATCCCAACGTGCAGTCGGTGCAGATCATCTTCAACATGTTCCGCCTCAAGCCGGCTGACGCCTTCCTCGGCGCGGCAGCCGCGCGACGCGTCGGCGTGCTCGCACGCGTGCCGCTCGCGAGCGGACTCCTGAGCGGGGCGCTGCGCCGCGATACGACGTTCGCCGCATCGGACCACCGCCGCTACAACCGGCACGGCGAGGCGTTCGACATCGGCGAGACGTTCAGCGGCGTCGATTACGAGACCGGCCTGGGCGCGGTCGACGAACTGCGGTCGCTCGTTCCACCGGGCGCGACGCTCGCGCAGATGGCGCTGCGCTGGATCCTCATGTTTCCCGAGGTCACGCTCGCGATCCCCGGCGCGCGCACGCCGCAGCAGGCGGAGGCCAACGCGGCGGCGGCCGACCTCGCACCGCTCAGCGACGAGCAGATGGCGGCGGTGCGCGCCGTGTACGACCGCGAGATCCGCGCGAGCGTGCACCCGCGCTGGTAAGCGGCGGTCTGCGGCCTAACGACGCACCGGCGCGCCGCGTCCACGTGCGCCGCGTCCACGTGCGCCGCGTCCGGGTCTGGCTCGTCCGGGTCCGGCTCGTTTATGTCGCGCGCGCCCTGGCGACGATCGCGCTCGGCCTCGGGGTGCACTTCCGCGGTCGCGTCCTCGGCCCGGCACTGCGCGACGTCGTGGGTGACGCGCTGTGGGGCGCGATGATCGCATGGTGGGTTGGAGCCGCGGCGCCCGCGGCCCGCATCAGCCGACGTGCGACCGTCGCGCTCGCAATCTGTTGCGGGGTCGAGTTCGGCCAGCGGTATCACGCGCCGTGGATCGATGCGATCCGCGCCACGACGCTCGGACATCTCATGCTGGGGAGCGACTTCGATCCGCGCGACCTGGCCGCCTACGCGCTCGGCGTCGGCGCGGCGGTCGTCGTGGAGCGGATGCTCCGCGTGCCGCGGAGTCGCCGGCGCGGCAGCCCGGTCCGATCGTGAGGATTCAGTCGTCGATCGTGACGTGACCGGACACCTCGGTCCGGCTCGCTACGTCGCGAGGACGGGCGCTCCGGCGCGCAGCATCTCTCGCACCTCGTCAGCCGGCCGGCGGAGGAGCGCGAGTAGCCGGTCGCGCGGCACCGTGACCCGGTCCGCGACGTCCCGCGCGACGAACACGCGCAGCCAACGCGCCGACCGGTAGAACTGCTCGGCCAGCGTCGGTAGGTTGATCGCGCCCTCCCACCCCGCGGCGGTGAGTCGCGCGACCTCGCCCCCGCGTCGCAGCACGAGCAGGTCGAGGCCTAACATCTGCGTCTTCGCCGGGTAGTCGAGCAGGAGCGCGCCCGGTGCGACGCCGAGCTCGCACGCGATCGCGTCTTCCGCGGCCGTGGCGAGCGCGTGGTCCGCCGCCACCCAGTCGCCGAGGCCGTCGGGGAACTCGGCCGCCGGGCACTCGAGCGCGCGCTTGTACAGGCGCCGGGCGCGCAGATCGTCGCGTAGCGCGGCGACCGTGTGCGGCACCTCGCCGTCGAGCGCGTGGAGCGCACCCTCGTCCGTGAGCCCGGCCAGCGTGCGCACGTCGAGCACGTGCGCCGCGAGTGCATCGCCGACGAGCCGCTTGTACATCGCCGTCGCACTGCGCACCGCGTGATGCCAGTACACGTTGCGGTACATCTGGTACTTGGCGAAGAGCAGCGACTCGAGTGCCGACAGCCCCTTCTCGCGCAGCCCGACCGCGGGACGCCCGGTGCTTGGGTCGTCGAGCACCACGAACGCGTTGAGCAGGCGGTCGACGTCGACCTCGCCGTACGGCACCCCACACATGCGCGCGTCACGCTTGAGGTACTCGATCTTGTCGAGGTCGAGCGAGCCGGAGATGAGCCCGCGCAGCGGACTCGCGCTCGTTCCGCGCACGAGCGCGTGCACGCGCTCGGGGGCGTCGGGCGCGACCCGCGCGCGCAGCAACTCGGCGACTGGCCCGGCGCAGAGCAGCGGGCGCGCGACCTCCTCGTGGTGCGGCA
>DASWUT010000648.1:0-2918 GCA_036401455.1 Gemmatirosa sp.
GAGCGGGCCGTCGTCGACGACGACCTCGCCGACCGCGAACCGTCGGTCGACGTGCGCGCCGAAGATCGCCGCCACGCCGTCGAGCGCGCCCGCCTCGACCATCGCGACGGCGCCCGCGCCCGTTTCCTCGGCCGGCTGCAGCACGACGACGACGTCGCCCGCCGCGGGGGCGGCGGCGAGCAGGTGCGCGGCGCCCACCGTCCACGACGCGTGCACGTCGTGCCCGCAGGCGTGCATCACCCCCGGCACCGTCGACGCATAGTCGAGCTCCGTCGCCTCCTGAATCGGAAGCGCGTCGATATCGCCGCGGATCGCCACCACGGGCGCCGCCGGGTCGCGGCCGCGCAGCCGCGCGACGACGCCCGTGCCGGCGACGCGCGCGAGCGAGGTGAGCGCCGCGGGCGCGAGCGGCTCGAGCGCCGCGGCGAGCCGCACGGCCGTCCGCTCCTCGCGAAACGACAGCTCGGGGTGTCGGTGCAGATCGCGACGGAGCGCCAGCAGCGCGTCGCGCAGCGCGGCGGGGAACTGCGCGCGGACCGCGGCGGGCAGCGCCGCGGCGGGCAGCGCCCCCGGATCCGTCACGCCGCGACCGCCCGTGCGCGCGGCGAGAGCACCTGGCGCCGCACGGTCAGGTAGTCGATCCGGTCCATGTCGACGGCGACGCCGAGTCCGGGCACGTCGAGCGGAACGTGCACGAGCCCGTCGGCGTCCATCGTCCACTCCGGCGTCACGACGTCGCGTTCCCAGTAGCGCGAGCTCGGGCTGAGGTCGCTCGGTAGCGAGAAGTTAGGCAGGGAGGCGAGCGCCACGTTGTACGCCCGTCCCACGCCGCTTTCGAGCATGCCGCCGCACCAGACCGGGATGCCGTGCTGCGCGGCGAGGTCGTGGATCGCGAGCGCCTGCGCGAAGCCGCCGACGCGCCCGGGCTTGATGTTGATGATGCGCCCCGCGCCGAGCTCGATCATGTCGGCCGCACGATCGACGTCGGTGATACTCTCGTCGAGGCAGAGTGGAGTCGCGAGCAGGCGCTGGAGCGCGGCGTGGCGCAGCAGGTCGTCGCGCGCGAGCGGCTGCTCGATCATGATGAGTCCGTAGCGATCGAGCGCCTGCAGGTGCGCGGCGTCGGCCGGCGTGTACGACGAGTTGGCGTCGGCCATGATCGCCGCGTCGGGGCCTAACGCCTCGCGCACCGCGGCGACGAACGGCACGTCCATCCCGGGCGCGATCTTCAGCTTGATCTTGCGGAAGCCATCGGCGCGCGCCCGCAGCGCACGCTCGACCAGCTCGGCCGGCGTGGCCTGGATGCCGAGCGAGATGCCGGTGACGATCGCCGCGCGCGTCCCCTCGCGCGTGCCGCCGAGGACGCGCGCGAGCGACACGCCCTCGCGAACGGCGGCGAGCGCCCAGCAGCCCATCTCGACCGCCGCCTTCGCCATGTTGTGCCCGCACACGCCGCGCGACAGAACCGCGTACAGCCGTGCAGGGTCACCGATGTCGGAGTCGAACGCGCGCGGCACGATCCACTCGCGAAGCGCGAGCCACGCCGTGTCGATCGTTTCGGCGCTGTAGTTGGGCTGCTCGCCGGCGACGCATTCGGCCCACGTCGTCTGGCCGTCGGTATCGCGAAGTTCGAGCAGGCAGATACGGCGCTCGGTGACGACGCCCGACGAGATGCGGAACGGCTCCTTGAGCGGCAGGCGGATCTCGCGGAGCGCGACGCGGTCGAGGCGGGTCATCGGAACGGGTCGTGGAAGGGAGGGAGGATCGCCGCGGGCGCGAGCCGCTCCAGCTCGTAGAACGGCAGCATGTCATCGGTTGCGCGTCGGAAGGCGCTCACCGCGTACCCGCGCTGCAGGTAGAAGACAAACGCCTCGCGGGCCGCCGTGCGCCAGGCCGCGCGGCGCTCGGGCGCGAGGTCGAGGAAATCGGGCGGCACGGCGATGCGGACCAGGGGAGCGTCGGCCGGCGCCGGCGCGAACGCGGGCGTGCCGTCCGGTGGGACGGCGATGACGACGGGCGCCGGGCGCGCGTGCAGCGGGGGTGCCGCGGCGAGGCCGTCGCCGTGCGCGAGGTCCCAACGCGCGACCAAGCGATCCGTCGGCAGGCCCGCGTGGAGCACGCTCCCGGTATCGTCGCCGTACATGTTGGGCACGTACTCGATCGCGCGCGCCCCGAGGCGGGCGAGGTTGAGGTGCGCGTTGCGCGCGACGAGCGGGTCGAAGGTCCAGTACATGGCCTCTGCGCCGGCCGCGCGTGCGAGTTCGCGCTGGAAGTGCTTGAGGCGCTCGCCGACGCGGGCGCCGCGCGCGGCGGAGCGGACGGCGAGCATGTCGGACCAGTGAACGACGCGGCCGTCCATAACGCCGGCCATCCCGAAGACGAAGCCGAGCATGGCGCCGTCGGGCGCGAACGCGCCGGCGACGACACCGCCGAGCTTCTGTGCGACCATGAGGATCGTCGCGGGCACGTACTCGCGAAAGTCGGCGCCCCAGGTCTCGCGCTCGACCGCGACGCACGCCTGGTACTCCGCGAGGGTCTCGACGCGGCGCACCACGACGTCGTCGACCGTGCCGTCGACACCGCCGTCCGCGGTCGGGATCGCGTGCGCCGGGGCCGCGGGCGCTGCGGTGTTGCGGGTCATCGGGCGTCGGGCATCCGGGGCGGGCTGAGCCTTGCGAGCGCGACCGTGGCGTAGCATACTCGGTACACAGTACTGTATACAACTCTGCACGCCACGCAAACTCCCGTCCCGCGCCGTCCCGCGTCGCCCAGGGTCGAGGCGGCCCCACCCTCTCCCGTCCCGCCCATGCCCGTGTCCTCGACCCACGCGCGGTCGCGCGCCGCGCGACGGCGTGCCGCCGTGCTTCCGGCACGCCGCGCCGCACACGCGACGGTGGTCGCCGTCGCCGCGCTCGCGG
>DASWUT010000649.1:0-13823 GCA_036401455.1 Gemmatirosa sp.
TCATCGACTACGCGCGGCGACGGCGCGCCGCGACGCGCGAAGGGGGGCGCCAACGGATCGATTTCCACGAGGTCGAGGCCGTCCTGCGCGCGGGCGACGCCATGACACGTACGGGCGCCGTGCGCCTCCATCGCGCGCTCCTCCTCGTCGGCTTCCTCGGGTTCCCGATCCACGTCGCGCGCGCCCAGGCCCCGGCGCGTCGCCCGCAGGCCGCCCCGGCGCCCGCCTCGCCGCCGGATGCGGCGCAGCGGCACGCGGCCCTGTACTGGCCGACCGACCCATTCTGGGCGACGCGGGCCCCGGACACGGTGCTGGTGCAGCTCGCGACCACCCGCGGGCCGATCACCGTCGCGCTGTACCGTGCGTGGGCGCCGCACGGGGTCGATCGCGCGTACAACCTCGCGCGCGCCGGCTACTTCGACGACTCGCGCTTCTACCGCGTCGTCGTGGACTTCATCGCGCAGTTCGGCCTCGCCGGCGATCCGGCGATCGCCAGCGTCTGGAGCCGCGCGACGCTGGCGCCCGACGCCCGGCGCGTGTCGAATGCCCGGGGCACGGTCAGCTTCGCCCAGTTCAAGCCCGACGACCGTACTACGAACCTCTTCATCAACCTGCGCGACAACCCACGGCTCGACGCGCTCGGCTTCGTGCCGATCGGGCGCGTGGTCACGGGCATGGCGGTCGCCGATCGGCTGTACGCCGGCTACGGCGAGCGGCCGATGGCGAAGGCGAACACGGCACGGCTGTACGGCGAGTCCAACGCGTTCCTGGATGCGAAGTACCCGAAGCTCGATCGCATTCGGACGGCGACGGTCCGCACCCGCTGAGTCGCTCGCCCGCAGGGCGGCACGGTCTGCCCGCCGGTGGTCAGCCGCGAACGACGATCGTCGCGAACGAGTCGGGCGGGAGCGTCGGCGCGACCACGTTCCCGTTCACGAGGACGCGCACCGGCAGCGGCTCGGCCAGGTCGTTCTGCAGCACGAGGACCACGCTCCCGTCCGGGTTCCGGAACGCCAGCTGGTTTTCGTAGCCCGTCCAGCTCGTCGTCTCGAGGCGCCGCGCGCCGGGCCGCACGTGGTGGCTCAGGTGCTTCATGAGGTAGTACTCGTGGGTGTACCGCGCCACGCGCGTCGACGGGTCGACGACGACGAGCGAGTTCTGCGCCCACCCCCACCGGCTCACGCCACCCTGCTGCAGCGCCAGGTTCCAGTACTGGTACGCCCGCGCGCCGTTCGTCAGATAGTGCTTCATCAGCGTCCACGTATAGCGCGCATAGCGCCAGTCGTTCCGGCCGTCGCCGCACTCCTGTTCCGTCTGATAGAGCGGCAGGTCGGGGTGCGCGCGGTGGACGGCGGCGATCGCGCCCTTGCCCGCCCACTGGAATCCCGCGCCTCGCACGTAGCGCCCGGCCGCGGGATCGCGCAGCACCGCCTCCAGCAGCCCCGGATCGGCGCGCTCCTGCGTGCCGAAGAACACGCGCACGCCGAGCCGCTCCATCTCCGGGCCTAACACCGCGACGAAGCGCGCGAGCCCTGCCGGCGTCCACGTGCAGCTCGGGAACACCTGAGCCGAATTGAACTCGTTCTGCGGCATGACCATCTCGACCCGGATCCCCTCGCCCCGGTACGCCTCGACGAAGCGCGCGAAGTACCGGGCGTACGCGTGGAGGTAGCGGTCCTCGAGGACAAACATGTCGGTCCCCTCGCGGCCGACCTGGTCGGGGCGCAGCCCATTCTCGACGCCGCTCGCCGGCCGCGGCAGCGCCGCCGCGTAGTGCCGGTTGGTTTTCATCCACGTCGGCGGGCTCCAGGGCGACGCCCACAACCGTAGCGCCGGTTGGTGCCGCCGCGCGGCCTCGATGAACGGCACCAGCGTCTCGCGGTCGCGGGCGATGCTGAAGTGCTGCAGCTCGAAGTCGCCGTCCGTCTCGTCGTACGAGTACCACTCGCGCGAGAAGTCGTTAGCGCCGAGCGGCATGCGGCAGAGCGTGAAGTTCGCGCCGACGCCGGGGGCGAACAGCTCGCGCAGGATCGCGTCGCGCTCGTCGGGGCGCAGCAGCGCGAGCGCGGCCCACCCGAGCTCGTTGAAGCACGCGCCGAAGCCCTCGATCGGCTGCCGCTCCGCGCCCGGGAGGATGTAGACGTCGGCACCCGCGGAGCCCACGGACGCGAGCGGAAGCGGGGACTGCACCTGCCAGGGCGCGTCTCGCGTCGTCACGACCCACTCGGCCCCGCTCGCGGGCGTGACGGGGCGCGCGCGGACCACGGCGGCGCGGGCGGCTGCCAGCCCGCGTGCCGGGAACGCCGCCCACCCGGCAGCGAGCGACATCAATCGCGCGAAATCGCGGCGAGATACCCGATGCACGTCAGTCTCCGGTGGTGGTGGTCGTCGTCGCCGTCGAACTCGTCACGGGGTCGACGCCCCCTGGATCGTCAGGATGACGCGCCGGTACGACGTTAGGCTGGGCGAGCCGTCGTCCTCGACCGCGAGGATGACGTGGGCGATCCCCGCGACCTGCGGTGTCACGGTGGCGCGCGCCGTGTTCGCGCCCGCGATCGTCACCCGCGCCCGGGGCTGCGGCGGCCCGCCAGCCGGCGCCGCGGGAATCCCGCCCGCGCCGGCCGCGCCGGCGGGCAGGAACGCAGCCCGCATGTCCGCGAACAACGGCCGCCCGGGGATCCCGGTGCCGGCCTCCGGATAGAAGAACCACGTGTAGTGAAGCGCGTCGCCGTCGGGATCGCGCGTGCCGGCGGCGTCGAGGATCACGGGCTCGCCCACGCGCGCCGTGATCGTCAGCGGCTCGGTTCCGGGACGTCCGTTGACGGTGACCTGCGGGTTGTGGTTGGCCGCGCGCACGGGCCGGATCGTCCAGTCCATGCGCGCCGCGAAGTCATGCTGGAATGCCGTCCGCCACCGCCAGATCGTTGCCTGGTCCGACACGTAGGTCTGCCCGTCGACGCCGACGACCGCGTCACGCGAGTTCGCCTGGCCCGGGTACGAATCGCCGCCCTGCGTCCAGTGTGGACGCGACTCGCCCGAGAACCGCCGCCAGACGTACCGGCCGCCCCAGCCGCCGAACGCGGGGCTCATCGCGCTCGCGAGCCCGTTGTCGATCAGCCCGAGAAACGCCGGCGTGTCGCCCTCGTGGATGCAGCAGGGGTGCGGATACCGGGCGCCGAGTGGCCCCTTCGCGCGCACGTTCGCGTCGACCCACGCGTCGGTGAAGGTCGTGAAGTCGGCGCCGGGCGCGTTGCGGTAGTACCGGTCACCGCTGATCCCGGTCCACGTCGCGAAGTAGTACTGCTCTCCGTCCTGCGTCGACGGCGTCGCGATGTAGTGCAGCGTCGGGAACTCGCGGCGGATCCAGGCGCCGGCGTCGTCCTGGTCCGAGATCGTGTAGATCCGCAACTTCGCGACGAACCGCTCCACCTCGGCCGGCGTGCGCGTCGCCCGCACGTGCACCAGCGCCTGCGCGAGCGTGTTCGCCCCGCCCCACACCGAGATCCAGAGCGGGCGCGGGTCGGCCCGATCGGCGGCGCGCACGATGAGCGTCGCGCCCGGCGACATCCGGTCGGTGCCCACGGCGGCCATGCCGTACGCCGGCTGTCCGGCCGTCACCACCGCCCGCAGCGCGTCCGCCGTCGGGAACCCCGGCTCGTGCAGGAGCAGATTCGGCCGCACCTGTTCGTACGTGCCGATCACGTCGCGAATGACGTCGGGCCGCACCGCACGCCGCATCCAGGTCGACGTGACGGCGACGAGTCCCTCGACGTCGAACCGGTTGGCGTAGACGAGGAAGCGGACGAGCGACATCTGGTCGTCGGGCTCATTCGCGATGTCGGTCAGCACCAGCACGCGCGGACGGGCGATGAACGGGTCGATGCGCGCGCCGACGGAATCGAGCGAGACCGGCGCCGCCTGCGCCGCGACGACACCCGGAGCCCGGACGAGCGCGAGCCCCGCCGCGAGTGCGCCCGCGCACGCGCGCGCCCGCGCGCCCGCGACGGCGCGTGAGATCGTCACCGGTCGGTCGCTTCTGTCATACGCCGGACGGGTGTTCCGCACGCGGCGCGGGTGAGGCAGGTGGTCAGCCACGAATTTCTCTCCTGACAGCCGGTCGAGGTGCCGAACCGATACCACCGTGGGCGTGGCCGGACGTGCTGCGGCGGCTGGCCCAGGATGCGGATGCCTAACGGACGGGTGTCGGCGCCGCGCCGCCGCTGGCATCGAGGTCGAGCAGCATCGGGCGCGCACGACTGTACGATGGCCACGCCGGCAACCCGGCCCCATTCGGGTCCCCGCGCTTCACGAAGTTGACGAGGTAGCCGCTCGCCGTGCCGGCCGCCTGGCGGTCCCGTGCGGTGAGCGCGGCTCCGTATTTCGCGTCGACCGTCCGGAAGAAGAACGGGATGTCGCTCGCGTGCGGAGCGCCGTCCTTGAATTGCGCGCGCGCCGAGTCGGCGACGTAGGAGAAGCGGTAGTAGTAGACGGGCACGCCCCGGCTCGACAGCAGGTCGGCGACCCGTCCGGCACCCCTGATCATCGGCCCCTCGGGGCCGCCCATGTCGGCGCTCGTCGCGCCGACCATCACGGGGACACGGGTGAAGCGGTTGGCCTCGTATGCGGCGATCACGTCGACCGCCAGGCGGCCGTCCACGATGGGCGTCGTGAACGTCGCCGGACCCGCGCGCCGCTCGAACAGCGCCATCATGTTGAGTCCGTCGGTCACCTGCTCCGCCGACAGGGCGCGCAGCTTCGCCAACGCGTTCGGGTCGTCGGCCGCGATGCCGTTCGCGGCCGCGAACGCGAGCCCCGCCTTCTCCGCGGAGGCGACGTCGCTCAACATCATCCGGCCGTCGGCGCCGGACTGAATGACGGCCTTCTGGACGAGGCCCCGCGCCCTCGGCGAGGTCAGCAGCATGTGCACCGAAGCGCCGCCCGCGCTCTCGCCGACGACCGTGACGTTGGCCGGGTCGCCGCCGAACGCCGCGATGTTGCGCCGCACCCACTCGAGCGCCGCGACCTGGTCCATGAAGCCGTAGTTGCCGAGGGCTTCCCCGCTCGGCGTCTCCCGCGTGAGCTGTGGGTGGACGAAGAAGCCGAACCGGCCGACCCTGTAGTTGAAGCTGACGAACATGATCCCGTTCTTCGCCAGTTCGGCGCCCGCGTAGGTCGGCGGCGAGGCGCCACCATTCACGAACCCTCCGCCGTAGATCCACACCAGCACCGGCAACTTCGCGGGGGTGCGCGTCGCCGCGTCGCCCGCGGAGCGCCCGGCGGGGCGCCAGACGTTGAGGTAGAGGCAGTCCTCGGCGGGCGGCGTGCCGAGCGGCGCGGCGTCGCTCGGGAACGGCTGCTGCATGCAGTCGTGGCCGTATGCCGTCGCGGCGCGCACGCCGCTCCAGCGCGGCACGCGTTGCGGCGGCCGCCACCGCAACGCGCCGAGCGGCGGCGCGGCGAACGGGATGCCCTTGAACGACACGACGCCGTCCGTCGCGGCGCCACGCACGCGCCCCCCGTCGACCAGCACGTCGAGGGCGGACTGCGCGCGCGCCGTCGCGCCGAGGAGCGCAGTGGCGAGCAACGGCACGAGTGGTACGCTGGCCTTCATGGTCGGTCTCCGGAAACGGGGATGACGCCTAACGTGCGGCCCGCAGCTCGGCCACGGGCGCGCGCGGGGCGAGCAGCCGCCGGCTCTGCTCGATGATCAACCGCTGCGGCAACTGGAAGCTGGCCCGCGCGCCCTCGGCGTCCGACGACCCGGCCACGCGCACCGTGTACGTTCCCGCGTCGGCCACCCACGCCGACGCCGCCGGGTCGAACGAGGCGAGGTCCGCCGCGCCGAGCCGGAACGTGAGCGTCGCCGACTGCCCGGGCTGCAGCAGCGCGGTTTTCGCGAAGCCCTTCAGCTCGCGCTCGGGCTTTGGCAGCGCGGTCGTCGTGGGGGCGCTCACGTACACCTGCGCGACCTCGCGCCCGGCAACCCGCCCACTGTTGGTCACCGTCGCCGTGACCGTCATCGAGTCGGCGGCCCCGTTCGGCGCACCCGCGACCTGCAGCCCGTCGTGGCGAAACGTCGTGTAGCTCAGCCCGTGGCCGAACGCGTACGCGGGCGCCACCCGGAACGTGCGGTAGTATCGGTAGCCGACGTAGATCCCCTCGCCGTAGCTGTTCGCCGACGGCTGGCCGACGAGCATGTTCGATGGTCCGCTCGCGCCGGGAAGCAGGTGCCCCGGAAAGTCCGTCGCGGACGGAACGTCGGTGTACCGGACCGGCCACGTCGTTGCCAGCTTCCCGGACGGGTTTACCCGCCCGCTCAGCACGTCGGCGATCGCGTGCCCCGCCTCCTGTCCGGGCTGCCAGGCGAGGAGGATCGCGTCGGCGAGGCCGCGCCAGCTCGCTACCTCGATCGGGCCGCCGACGTTGAGCACCACGACCACCGGCTTGCCACGCGCGTGGAACGCCTTGGCGACCTGCTCGAGCAGCGCCCGCTCGGGCGCGCGGAGCGCGAAATCGTCGGCCACCTTGCGGTCCTGTCCCTCGCCCGCGATCCGACCGAGCGTGACGACCGCCGCGTCGGCCCGCTCGGCCGCCTGCCGCGCGAGCGCCGCATCGGGCGAGAGCTCCGCGATGGTCGGCGGAGGCGCGAAGAGCGCCATCCCGCTCCGCGGAGGCAGCTTGGCGCGCTCGGCGGCCAGGTATCGCGTGTAGACGCTGGCGAGCGCCGGGTCGACGCGCAGCCCCGCCGAATCCATCCCCTGCGGTAGCGACACCGTGTACGCGCGGTTGACGTCACCGCTGCCGGTCCCCCCGGCGATCAGGCCGTACGACGTGTTGCCGAACAGCGCCACCGCGGCGCCGCCCGCGAGCGGCAGCGCGCGGCGCGCGTTCGCCGTCCCGACGCGCGCCTCGTTGCGCAACAGCACCATGCTCTCGGCCGCCGCGTGCCGCGACACCGCCGCGTGCGCGGCGAGATCCGGGCGGTCGCTGTGCGGCACCCCGCGGAACGTCGGCGACTTGAGCACCAGCTCCAGCATCCGGGTCACGTTCGTGTCGAGCGCTGCGCGCGTGAGCGTGCCACTCGCGAGCGCGGCCATCACGGCCTGCGCCTGACCGCCCGTGCCCGGCATCAGCAGGTCGTTGCCCGCGGCGAGCATCGCCACCGGATCC
Source organism: Gemmatirosa sp. (assembly GCA_036401455.1). Taxonomy (GTDB): domain Bacteria; phylum Gemmatimonadota; class Gemmatimonadetes; order Gemmatimonadales; family Gemmatimonadaceae; genus BPUI01. The sequence continues at coordinate 7,171 of DASWUT010000649.1, forward strand.
TCGCCGCCGAACCAGTCACTCATCACCAGGCCGCGGAACCCGAATTCCCCGCGCAGCAGGTCGGTCAGCAGGTCGCGGCTCTCGGCCGTATGCGTGCCGTTCACCAGGTTGTACGACGACATCACGGTCCACGGCTGCGCACGCGCGACGGCGATCTGAAAGCCTTTGAGGTAAAGTTCGCGCAACGCCCGCTCGCCGATCGCCTCGTTCAGCCGCATGCGGTTGAACTCCTGCTCGTTGGCGGCGAAGTGCTTGATCGAGGTGCCGACGCCGGCCGCCTGGATCCCGTTCACGATCGCCGCGGCCATCGAGCCGGTGACGAGCGGGTCCTCCGAGTAGTACTCGAAGTTGCGGCCGCCTAACGGGTTCCGGTGGATGTTCATTCCGGGGCCGAGCAGCACGTCGACGCCGTAGTCGCGCACCTCCTCGCCGAACGCGACGCCCACGCGGCGGACGAGCGCGGTGTCCCACGACGAGGCGAGCAGGGTGCCGACCGGGAAGGCCGTCGCGTAGTACGTGCGGGAGCTGTCGGGCTTGCCGTCGGGCCCGCGCCGGATCGGGTCGATGCGCACCCCCGCGGGCCCGTCCGAGACCGTGATCGACGGGATGCCGAGGCGCCGGACGGCGTGCGTCGTACCCGCGGCGCCAGGCACGCGCGGCGGGGCGTCGTCGGCCGTCGGCGCGGGGCCGCGCATCGCCGGCGGGAACGCGGCGCTCGCCCCGGCGCCCATGCCCGCCGGCAGGATCAGCCCGGTGCCGACGACGAGCCGCACCTTTTCCGAGTCGGTGAGCGCGGCGACGACGTCGCGCAGCGGTGCCTGGCCGAGCTGGGGGAGGGCGCCCGTCGAGGTCGGGCGCTGGGCGACTGACGGGCGGGCGCCGGCGAGCGCGAGACCGGCGAGGACGAGGGCAGGGGCGACGTGAGGGCGCATGCGGCCGGTTGGAAAGCGGGGTGCCGGGGACGGGATGCCGGGCGGCGCGGTGCCGGGCGGCGGGGTGCCGGGAGCCCGAAGGCTCCGCAGATTGCGTGAGCGCCACACTAACACGCGGTCATATTGTAGGCAACACACGAACTCGGCCCGGCATGCCCCTTCCCCATCCGTCCCGCCTCTTCGCTGAGCTCGACCGCGACTACCTGCCGCATCTGTCGGTGAACGGGGTCATCTTCGGCACGCTCGCAGGGACGCTGCGGGTGCTGCTTCTCCGACTCGCGGGAACCGAGACGTGGGCGCTCCCCGGCGGGTACGTGCGCCGGGAGGCAGGAGTGGATGAAACCGCTGCGTGGATGGTGCGCGAGTACGTGGGGCTGCCGGACGCCGTGCTCCGCCAGTTCCACACGTTCGGCGCTTCCGACCGTGTAGGCGTCGAGCTGGCCGACGCGCTCCGGGCGCTCGGTGCCGACCCGCCCCCCGACCACTGGGCCCTGGGCCGCGTGGTCTCGGTGGGCTACGTCGTGCTGGTGGACGCAGCCAGGGCCGCGGTCACCGCCGATCCGCTGATGGCAGAGCACCGGTGGTGGGAGGTGGCCGCCCGCCCGAAGCTGCTGCTCGACCACGACGCGATGGTGGACCAGGCGCTGGCGAGCGTGCGTGCCGGGCTGGACGACCTGCCGCTCGGTGCGACGCTCCTCGCCGGCGAGTTCACGATGTCGGAGCTCCAGCGGCTCTACGAGACGGTCCTCGGCCGTCCTCTCGACCGGCGCAACTTCCAGAAGCGGATGCTCGACCTCGGCCTCGTCGAGCGCCTGCCGGACCAGCGCACGGGCGGGCGCCACCGACCGCCGCATCTGTACCGGTGGGTCGGGCGCGACGCGGGTGCCGATGGTCGGCACGCCGCGAGCTGACCCAGCCGCGACCGGATCCCCGCGGTCGGGCGGGCGTCCGCGAACTCTGCTCAACCGTGTGCGGACGGCGTCCCGCCGAGGGCGGCCAGCGACTCGTCGCACCACGCGACGAGCGCATCGCTCACGTGGCGCCCGTAGCTCAGCGTCGCCAGCCAGTACGGCAGTTCGGCGAACCCGCCGCGCTCGGCCTGCAGCCAGCGCGCGACCGCGTCGTACTGCGCGAGGCGCGCCACGTGTGTGGCGCGGAACGCCTGCAGCTGACGCTCGGCGGTGCCGGACGGCGCGCTCGGGGCGAAGAACAGCTTGAGCAACACCTCGATGCGCCCGACGTCGTCGCGCGCCGGCTCCACGAGCCAGCGCGCGAGCGCCTCGCGCCCGGCATCGGTGATCGCATAGACGATCCGCTCGCGCCCGGCCGGCACGGGCGCGGGCTGCTGCACTACCAGCCCGTCGGCCTCGAGGCGCCGCAGCATCGGGTAGATCTGCCCGAAGCTCTCGGCCCAAAAGTGCCGCACGCTCTCGTCGGCGAACTGCTTGAAGTCGTACCCCGACATCGGGGCGAGCGTGAGGGCGCCGAGGATGGCGTACTGGCTGCGATTCTCGCGCACGGCAGACCGGGGGGACGAAAGACGGCGGCCCGCGCGAAGGTACGCACAGGGCGCGCTTGCGCTGGCTATAGATCTAATAGATATATGAGGACGGTTGCCTGGCCGTCCACGCCCACGCACGGAGTCGCTCATGCCCGACGCGCCCCTGGTCGCTGCCCCGTCCATGCTCATCCTCCCGCACGTGGTCGCCGCGCTCGGCGCCTTCACGCTCGGGGTCGTCGCGCTTCGCGCGCGGCCCGGGAGCCGCACGCACCGGCGTGCCGGCACGGGATACGTCGCGGGGTGGGTCGTGCTCGCGCTCATGGGCGCGCTGATGGGTCACCGCCACGCCAACGTCTCGCCCTTCGAGGTCCTCAACGCGCTCGGCGCCACGGCCGTCGCCCTCGGCTATCTCCCGGTGCTCGTGCCCGCCGCGCGACGCCGGATGGCCGGCGCGGACGGCCGCGGGTGGCTGCGCTGGCACCTGCGCTTCATGGTCGGCTCGATGCCGTTCCTCGTCGTCGCGGGGCTCAACCAGACGCTGCCCGCCGTCGGCGTGCCGTACTCGACGTCGCTCCTCACGGCGACGACGGCGCTCTCGGTGGTCGTCACGCACTGGGTCGCGCATACGCTGCTGCTTCGGCACCACCTGATCCCGGCCGGCGCACGTCGGGTCGCCGTCTGACGCACCCCCGCGCCAGCTGGACCGCCATCGTGGATCATCGATTCAGGTAATAGCTGAGCTTCACGAGCACCGTGTTCGTCGGGTGCAGCCGGGCCAGACCCCGAACGTCTTCGCCGAACGACGTCGTCCCGTCCGTCTGTGCGTTCCCCAGCCGCCCCTCGTTCCAGACCAGAAAGAGCGCGGACCCGGGCGCGTACTCCCACCGAAACACGACGTTCGACTGCAGCTGCCGAAAGTCGAACCCGCCCGGGGCCGCGGTGACCGCCGCGTCGTCGTACGGCGCGTACCGCGCCGCGTACGCGTCCGCCCGTGGCATCGCCGACAGCTGCCGAACGTTGCGATACGTTCCGGTTGATACGAATGGCTGTGCGTACACCTGGAGCGATACCGTCGGCGCGAAGGTGTAGTTGACGCGCAGCGTGGCCGACGTGGTCGATTGCGCGAGGTGCGCGAACGTGTAGTGCATCGCGCCCGTGGAATCGGCGTAGTTCCCGTACCACTGCGCGTCGTCGACGTTACGCGCGTAGTTCACGCTGAGCGCGCCGCTCAGGCGACCGAGCAGCTTCGCGTCGAGCTCCGGTCCGAGGTTCCACTGCCGGTGCCGCCCGCCGCTGCCGCGCGAGGCGTTCATGTTCCAGAAGGGGACGAACGCGCGCCGGTCGTCGCCGCCGATCGACAGCCACGGCGCGACGTACGGGTCCTGGCGCACCGCGGGCCCACCGCGCGCGCCGCGGTCGTCGAACGTCGTGCCGAGCTGCCCGATCGTCACGCCGGTGTGGACCCCCCAGTTGTTGCGGAGCGTGAGGTGCGCGTTCGTGTTGTACGCGCGCTCGAGCGGAAGCCCGGCCGTGGTCCAGTACTGCCACCAGTTGTTGTTCCAGCGGAGCTGATTGTACAGCGCGCGCTGGTGCCGGTCGACGTACCCGGCCCACGTGCTCCAGCTCTGCGCGTCGGCCCGCCGAAGGTAGCCCAGGTCGTTGATCTCGAACCCCGCGGACCGCCGCTGGTAGTCGGTCTCCGCGTTGAGGTGCAGGCCGCTCACCTTCGCGAACCGCACCTCCTCGGCGTCGCCCGTGAGGCTGGTCCGCGCGGTGTCGTACGGAAGCCGCGCGTCGGGTCGCTGGTAGTAGTGCACGGCGTCGGTCTGTACGGCCGCGATCGCGGCGGAACGGCCGGTGACGAGGCTGCGGTCGAGCGAGCCCGAGACCTCGAACACGTCGTGCCAGAAGCGATGCCGCGCGTCCACGGCGGCCGCGTACGCGCCCGACGTGAGGTACGCCGCGGTGTAGCGATCGCTGGCGCGGTTGACCGCGGTCAGGATCGCGCCGAGGGAACTCGCACCGCCGCGGAGATCCTGCCGCACGCGGGCGACGGCGTAGTTGGTGAGCGGCTCGTACGTCGTGTCGGCCGGTCCGCCCGCACGCCGCGTCGTGGCGTCGAGCACGCCGAACGACAGGCCGCGCGCCGACGTGCCGACCAGCTTCACCGCGCCGAGGATCGTCGTGGGCTGCTGCGGCACGGTGTCGCCGTACGCACTCGCGAGCTGCGGGGTGCGCCCGATACGCCGGCTGTAGTAGAGGCCCTCGCCGCCGCAGTCGACCGCGTTGCAGTTGACATCGAAACGAAACAACCCGCGTCCGGCGACGAAGAACGGGCGGCGCTCGTCGAAGAACGTCTCGTACGCGCTCAGATTCAGCACCGCGGGGTCGCTCTCGACCTGTCCGAAATCGGGGTTCACCGTGCCGTCGAGCACGACGTTCGGCGCCACGCGCCAGCGGAAGTCGCCGCCGACCGAGACGCCCGGTGCGTTGGTGAAGCGGTTGTCGCGGATCTGGTTGGCGTCGCGCGCGACGACGTACGGCACGGCTTCGAACCGGAGCGGCGCATCGAGATCCACCAGCCCGCGCAGCTCCCCAAACTGCGAAACGAACCCGGGTCGGCTCTGATGAATCGCCGGCCAGCTCACCCGTTCCTGGTAGCGGTAGAGATCGCGGTCGATCGTGAGGCCGAACGTGTGCGCACGCCCGCCGCCGTACCGGAGCTGCGACAGCGGGATCCGGAACTCCGCGCACCAGCCGAGCGAGTCGACGCGCGTGGCGACGTCCCACACGCCGTCCCAGGCGCTGTCCTCGCGCCCGTCGTCGTAGATCGCCTGGTCGATCTTGACGCCCGCGGCGTTCACCCCGAACTCGTAGCCGGTGCGGTGATCGTGGTACGAATCGACGAACACCCAGACCATGTCCGACGGCGTGAACGTGTCGCGCCGTTCGAGGATACGGATGATCGAGTCCGGGTGCGCGTCGTACGCGCGTACGAAGACGTACAGGTTTGCGGCGTCGTACGCGACCCGTGCCTCGGTGCGAAAGCGCGGCGCCCGGTCCTCGGTTGGGCGCCACTGCACGAAGTCCGTGATCGCCGGGGCCTGCCGCCAGACCGCGTCGTCGTCGCGCCCGTCGATGACCGGCGCCTTCTCGGCGCGCGTCGCGACCACGGACGTCGCGTTGGCCGTCGCAGCCGGAGGCGAGGCGGCGAGGTGCGGTCCCGAGGGCGGGACCGCCGCGGGCTGTAACGCCAGCGTGACCGCGGTGAGGAGCATGAGAAGCACGGCGGCCGGGAACGGAACGGGGCGGAGCGAGGTGCGGCGGACGCGCGGTTGGACAGGGGATTGGCGTCAGGGGTTGCGTCGCTCACCAACCGCGGGCGCTCGAGCGCGTCTTCGCCTGCAGCACCGGGGCTTCCGACGTCCGCCAGATCGTGAAGACCGGCGTGTGCCCGCGCCTGGCGTGGCCGAAGAGCGGGCTCGTGCGTCGATGTACGACGCGTGAGCGAGGGTGTCCACCTCCTCCACCGAGCCGCCGGCCCCGCCGCATCACGCCCCGACCGCTTCATCCTCCCGCCGCTCGACATCTCGGCCGTGATCGAACCTCAGCTGCCTCTCACCGCCCATGCGTCACTGACGCACGCGCACGGCGCGCGGTCGCCCCGAGCGCGGACGACGTCGCACCTGCATCCGGGACGGGGCGAGCGGCACGACGCACCACGGAGCGATACGGCGGGCACCGGCCCCCACGCGACCGCCGCGGCGCTGGGTGTGGCGACGCCGGCCGGCGCTGCGGCCACCGCCATCGTGCAGGCGATGCCGGGTGCCGTGCTCGCCGAGTTGCGGCGCGACGACGGGCGGACGGGCTTCCTGCTGGCCGGCGTTCTCGCGGTGACACTGCTCTTCGCGCGCGCGCGGACGCGCGCCGTCCGCGCACTCGCCACGAGCGAGGCGCGCCTGCGCGCGATCTTCGACCACGCCGCGGTGGGGATCGTCGTACAGGGCGAGGACGGGAAGATTCAGGACGCCAATCCCGCCTTCCAGCAGATCGTCCGCTACTCTCTCGACGAGCTCCGGGCGATGCGGACGAGCGATTTCGCGCCACCGCAGGACGCACGCGCGGTCGACGAACTCCCCGCGCTCGCCCTCGCCATCGGCGGCGGCGAGCGGGTCACCGTGGAGCAGCGATTCCGGCGGCGCGACGGCGCGCTCCGCCGG
>DASWUT010000650.1:0-7562 GCA_036401455.1 Gemmatirosa sp.
ACCGGCTGTGGGTGACCGACGCGCCGTACGTGCCGCTGCGGGACGCGTTGGGCGGCGCCCCGCCACCAGCGGCTGCCTAACGCCACGCGCCAGAGCGCCTCACGCCCCGCCGCCCGCGGCAAGGAAGCCCACCCCCGACCGAGCCCGACCCGGCGCGCCCAGCGCGCCTGCGCCCCTCCCCGTCCGGTCCGGGCGACTGCGGTGCTACTTCTTCGCGCCCGCCGGCGCGCCTCACCCCGCGCCCCGAGGCCGCGTCGCAGCGTGCAGCGCCCGACCGCCGGACCCCTGTGTGCACCGGGCGGCCCGAAGTGCCGCCGACCACGAGTGCGAATGGAAGAACTACGCGGGAGGGCAGCGGGTGGCGCGTCGTGCGCGGAGGGCCGCCACGTCGGCCTTGACACAACCAACCTTCTCATGGAAGAAGTACACCTGCCCCCCGCTGTCGACGGTGAAGCGGACGTGCTCGCCCATCTCCTTACCGTGGTCCCGAGCGTACGCGCATGAGCGAGCGCCGCAGGTGGCTCGGCACCCGCGCCACGGCGGCCGCGAGCGCCTCGCGCATCGCCGGCGCCTTGTAGCCGCCCGGCGCGGGCAGGAACCACCCGCACATCCGGCCCGGTGCCACGACCCTCGCGTGCTCTCCTCGCGTGCTCTCCGCGCGTGCTCTCCGCGCGTGCTCTCCGCGAGGGCCCGCCGCGAGGGCTCTCCGTGCAGGTCCTACACGGCACCGTGGCGGCCCGACCCGTCAGCGAGCACCGCGTCAGTGGTCGACGGCTGCTCGGCGGCATCGGCCGGATCGGCGGCGCGCCGGTCCGCGCGCTCGCGCCGGTCCTCGTCGACGCGGCGCTCCTCGGGGGTGCGCCGGTCGACCGTCGTGCCATCGGGCGCACGCACCGGACGTAAGGTCAGGGTGAAGGTCGCCCCCTCGCCTTCGCGGCTCCGCACCCGGAGATCGCCCCCCATGCCGCGCGCCAGGTCGCGGCTGATGGCCAGGCCCAACCCGGTGCCCTCGGTGGCGTGCGCGTACCCCGTGCGCACCTGCACGAACGGCTCGAAGATGGCTTCCTGCTTCTCGCGCGGGATGCCGCGACCTGTGTCCACCACGCGGAGAAACACCGCCGCGTCGATCCCCGCGCGGGTCGTCACCTGCACGACCACGCGGCCGGGGGCGCCCGTCACCGGATGGCGTGCGTCGGTGAACTTGGTCGCGTTCGACAGCAAATTGACGAGCACCTGGCCGAGCTTCTCCCGATCCGCCCACACGAGGGGCGGCGCGTTCGGGGCCGCGTCGTCGGGCACTCGGACGTCGAAGACCAGCCCCTTGGCCGTCAGCTGCGGCTCGACCAGGGGCACCACGTCCGCGAGCACGTCCCGCACGTCGACCGCGCGGACGTCGTACTCGACGCGGCCGCCGGCCAGCTTGGCGTGGTTGAGCACGTCGTTGATGAGCCCGAGCAGGCGCCGCTGGGCCACCTGCACGCGCCCGAGCGCGGCGCGCTGGTCTGGCGTGACCGGGCCGTGGAGCTCCATCTCCAGGAGCTGGACGTAGCCGCCGATCGCGTTGAGCGGCGTCCGCAGCTCGTGACTCATGTTGGCCAGGAACAGCGTCTTCGTCTGGTTCGCCGCGTCGGCGCGCGCGCGGGCGGTTTCGGCGGCCGCGCGTGCCGCGTGCGCCGCGTCGAACTGGAGGGCGCGGTCCATGGCCTGCGCGGCCTGCCGCGCCACGGTCTCGAGGAGCGCGCGTTCCTCGGGCGGGAACGCCCGCGCGCCCGTGAAGTCGAACGCGACGGCCCCGATCACCCGGGCGTCGGGGGTGCCCTCCGCCACCACGAGCGGCAGGGCCGCCACCGCGCCCACGCCCATCCTGGCCGCCACCGGCGCGACCTTCGGGTAGCGCGCGGCTAACGCCGCGGGCGACTCGACGTAGCACGCCCGTCCCGTGGCGGCGGCCTCGGCGAACGGCAGCGCCGTCCGGGTCGTGGCGTCGAGGGGGATGCGCGCGAACGCCTCCCGTGTCGCGTCGGGCAGCGCGTCCGCCAGCACGATCTCCAGCGTTGGGCCGATGTCGACGTCAGGGCCGTCGGCGCGCATCGCGTCGGTGCGCCTCGCGTCGGGGTCGGATCCGCGGACGGCATCGGGCGTGAGCAACCCGAGCGTGGCGTGCTGGGCGCCGAGTGGTCGGGCGCCGTAGGCGATGAGGGCGCGGCCCACGTCGGTGCTCGTCGTCGCGGTCGCCAGGGCGGTGGCGAGCGCGTGCAACACCCCGGTCCGCACGGCCGCGGCATGGGTGGCCGTCACGTCGAAGAACGCCACGACCACCCCCGTCACCGGGTGCGTCACCGGATGCGTCACCGGGCTCGTCGCCGACCCCACACCGCCACCAGCCGGGGCGCGGATGGGCGTGGCGTTCACGCGGATCACGCGCCGGGTCCCAGCCGCATCCACGACCGCGTGCTCGTAATCCCGCACCGTCTCCCCACGGAGCGCGCGCGCCACGGGCAGCACGTCGGCGGCCACCGGCACCCCGTCGGGGGTCGTGATCGCCCACGCGGGCGCGTCGAACGCCCGGCGGACGGCGGCGTCCCGCGGGACCCCGAGCGTCGTCTCGGCCATCGCGTTCACGTAGGTAATGCCGCCGGCGGCATCGCACTCCATCACGGCCACGGGCGAGGTGTCCAGGACGCGCTGGAGCCGCGCCGCGCTCGTGCGCGCGTCCGCCTCGGCCCGGAGCCGGTCCGTGAGGTCGCTGAATGCGAGGGCGATCTCGACCGGCGCGCCATCGGACCCGTCCGCCACGCGCACGACCACCACCCGGAACCCACCGTCGAGACCATCCCGGCTGTAGCGCACTTCGTCGACGAAGGGCACGCCCGTTTCCGCGACCCCCGCGTAGCGCGCGAACAACGGGTCACCCGCGAGGCCCGGAAACACGTCCAGCATCCGCCGCCCGAGCATCGCGTCCGGCGTGCGCCCGGTCAGCGCCAGACCCGCGGGGTTGAGGTATCGGTAGATGAAGTCGATGACCCGGCCGTCGCTGTTCCGGATCGCCTCCGCGCGTTGGAAGCCGTCCGGACTGGCGTCCTGCACGGCGCGGAACCGGGCCTCGCTCGCCGCCAACGCGGCGGCCGCGGCGCGCTCGCCCGTGATGTCGGTGTTCGTCCCGACCCAGCGGACGATCGCGCCGTCCGCGCCTCGGACTGGGGCGACCCGCGTGAGGAAGGGCCGGAAGACCCCGTCCGCGCCGCGGAGCGGGAACGTCATCTCGAACGGCGCGCCCGTCGCGATGGACGCCTGCCACCGCGCGAGCACGTCGGGCAGCACGACGGGATCGTGGACGGACTGCCACCCCCACCCCGCCATCTCCTCCGGCGTGGTCGCCGTGTAGGCGTACCACTGGGCGTTGTACCAGTCGATGGCGCCATCGGGCCCCGCCGTCCACGCGAGCGTCGGGATGGTGTCGGCCAGCGTGTGGAACTGCCGCTCGCTCGCCACGAGGGCAGCCGCCGCGCGCTCGGCCACCTCGACCTGCGCTTCGAGCGTCGCCGCGGTCTCCTGCAGCGCATCGGCCTGCAGCTCGAGCTCGGCGGCCTGCTCCTGAAGCTGCTGGTTGGCAAGCTCAAGTTCGAGCGCCTGATCTTCCAACTGGGCGTTCGCGACCTCGAGCGCGGCCTCGCGCGCGCTCCGCGCCTGGACGCGCGCCGTGGTCTCGACCACCGTGACGAGGATCCCGCCGACAGCCGCGTCGTGCGCGTCCGCCGTGCCCGATGCGTTCGTGCTGCGCGGCGTCCCCCGCCGCACAGGGCTGTACGTCAGGGTGAAGAACGTCTCCTCAGGCGCGCCGCCGCGCTCGAGCACGAGCCGCTGGTCCTCGAACGTGAACGCCTCCCCACGCGTCAGCACCGCGTCGTAGATCGGCCCCGTGAAGTCCCACACCTCGGGCCAGCACTCCACGTTGCGCTGCCCAAGTCCACCGGGGTGTTTCGCGCCCATGATCGCGGCGTACGCGTCATTGTAGAGCTGCACGAGCGCGGGGCCCCACAGCAGGATCATCCCGATCGGGGCCGCCACGACCAGCCCCGCGGCCGTGCACAGGCTCTCGGACCACGTCGCGACCGGACCGAGCGGCGTGGCGGCCCAGTCGAACGCGCGGCAGCGCGCGGCCATCTCGGACTCGCCCGGGAACACGACCTCGGCCGGGCTCGCGACAGGAGCGGGCGACCGCGGGGCGGCGGGCGTCGTCATGCGCGCAAGGTCACGCCGGCGCGTCCCACGCGGCAAGGGCCGTGCGCGCCTCTTCGACGCGGCGCGCGGCGTTCCACCGCGACGGCTCCGCCGCCCGACGTGTCGGACGCTGCGACGAGTACCGCCGCCAATCCTCGCCTCAGGCCGGCCGAACGGAACAGGGGGGTCTCGTGACCATCTCGAGCGTCTCGTCGACGCGTGCGGGGCACGCGCTCCGGGGAAGACGGCTCCTCCAACATCGGTGCGAATTACGGCGTTACGCCTGCCGTACGAGCGGGCACTCGACTCGCTCGACGGGCCCGCGTGAGCATGCCGTGCCCGCCGCCGGAGCGCACGATCCGCGCGGAGCGCGTCAGAGGGCCTGAGACGGAGGCGCCAACACGGAAGACCCTGATCGCAGCACGGCGGGCCTCGCGGGCGCGCTTGCGAGGAACCGCCGGCGCTTCCTGGACACGGAACTCGCCATCGGCCACACCATGCTGGACGCGGCCGCGGTGACGCGAATGCCGGCCGTGCGGGACCGGCGCGTCGCCCGCGTCGGCGACGCGTACGACGAAGGAGCCCGCCATCTCGCACCCGACGCCCGCCCGACGCTCACGGCCGTCGACCGGACGGCGCTCGCGGCGGGGCTCGCCGGACTGGGGGCGAGGCTGGATACGGCAGGTTGAGCGCCGTCGGGTGCCGCCTCGCTCGGCCCTGCCCGGTACGGCGGAGGATCCGGGGCTCGGGGTCGCCATCCGCCGCGAGGAGGACGCGCGATCCCTCTTCGCCGCGGCCTCCTTGCCCCGGCCGCCACATCCGAGGTGCGAGAATCGCCGTGTCCCGCGCATCACGCGTTACGCGACGCCTCAACACGGCACACGTGCGCGTGCGCGACGGCACACGTCCGGTCCGCGAGGGCCACCGCGGGCGGGCGTGCTTCGCCCGCGTGGATGGCGGCCGCGACCGCATCGATCACCTGGCGTGCCTCGGCCCGCAGGGTCGGCACGGTGTGGGCGTCGGTGTCAGCAGGATGCTGGATCGTGGGGCGGGACCGGTGAGGGCGCGGCGGCCGGCGGGGTCGCACGGGTGTCCGCGTCGAGCAGCGCATCCAAGAGCGCCAGCACGGCCGCGAGCGCGTCGGCATTCTTGAGCGCACCGAAGCCGATCCGCAGCCGGTCGCCGTCGGCCCGCACCTCGCGCGAGTGCGCGTTGAGCGTCGCAAGCGCGTGCGCGCGGCCCGCGTCGGTCAGCCAGCGGCCCGCCGGCGGGGCGAGTTCCAGCGTCGGCGCACCACCCCGCGTGTGGCGAATCGCCCAGCACACGCCCGACTCGCCGACGCGGGCGAACGCGATCACGTCCGGCGGGCCCGCGTCGCCTCGGAAGGCCACGCGGGTCGGGCGCTCGGCGCTCCACGCGAGGAGGGCATCGAGGATCGCGACGAGGCGCGGCAGATCCGACCCGGGCGTGTCGCGTTGCATCGTGGTGACGAACGCGTCTCGGGCGAGCGGGAGCGTCCGGGGTGGCGCGTGTGGCGGCGAGTCGGCGGTGGCAGTGCGTGACATGAAGGCAGCAGGGCGGACGTGGATCGGGCGCGGCCGTACGGCCGGCGGCTCCCCGACGGGGCAACGTCGCAGCAGGGTCGGTGCCGGTCGGTGTTGCGGTACGCGCGCCTCGTGTGCGGCGGGTCGCGGCGCGCTGGGACTACAGTCGCGTGAGGGGCGTGTGTCGGACGAGGACGCGGCCTAACGCGGCGGTGGGCGCGTGGAATCCGAGCGGGCCGGTAATCGTGAGGCTGACCGCCGCGCCGTCGGAGTGCTCGGCGACGGTCACCCGCACAAATCCCCCCTCATCCCGGCGCTCGCGTTCGACGACCCCCGCGAGGGCAGCAGCGATCTCGTCGGTCAGGGCGCGATCACCCGCGGGCGCGACGGTCAGCCGCACACCGCCCGGCACCGAGGTGACCCGCACCGCCCCAGCCGCTCTGCCAGTCGGCCGCGGCGCGGGCCGGCGATCGTCGGGGACCAGGAACTCGGACATACGACCTCCGGGGACGTGGTCACGTCGCGCCCCCACGCGTGGGGCGGGAGAGGGCGACGCGGGCCGGCAACATCTTCGAGCGCGCGCCCGCGCGCAAGGGCCGGACGCCACCAGTTCGCGCGGGCGGACTCGGCAGTGTGTGGGCGGGCGCGGTCCTGGAGTGCGCGGTGCGCGACCAGCGCCTCACCCCGCTCGCGAACGTAGTCACGTGCCCCAAACACCCGTGTGGAACGCCCGGGCCGTGTCCTGATGCGCCGCGAGGCGGACGGCGACACGGCCGGGTCCGGGACCGCCGCACGGGGGTGGGTATCCCGGCCGACACGGTCGAGAGCGCGCGGCTGCCGTCGGGTCAACGTGTACGCGCACCCTGCCGGCCGTGACCGGACGGGCCATGGTGAGCCGATCGCGGAGGGGGGCGCCGACCCGTCGCGTGACGCGTCGCGAGCGGCGTCGCCGCGGCGACGGGTTCGAGCTGGCGGGTATGAGCGGCACCCTCGCGCGATCAGCGGCGCGCCGCTGGCGGGCTCCGTCACGCCGCGCCCGCCGGCGCGGCGGTTGCGGAACTTGTCGCAACAGCGCGTCGGCGGTGTGTGGAACCAGTTCCGCAAACGCTGCTCGGGGTCGCGCCGGCCAACGCGGCGGCCCGCCGCCTGTTCGCGGCGCGCGGATTCCGCACGACCCTTCACGAGATGACGCGTGAACCGCCGTGATCCGCCCGGCACGCCCCTCGGGCGACCCGAGGCACACGCCTCACGCGAGGAACGCGAGCGCGTGGCGGGCGACGTCGGGGTTACGGAGGCCGTAGCCCGCCCACACCAGCAGCGGGATCGCGGTCTGCACGACGAAGCGGTCACCCGCCCGCAGGTGCGTCGCGATGGCGCCGCCCATCCACCCGGTGAGCAGGATGGCGCCGACCGCGGCGGTCGGCGGCAGCAGGAACAGCGCGACGAACAGGTACTCGAGGACCCCCATCGGCCGCAGCACGCCGCGCCCGAAGCCGAAGGTCGTCAGATTCTTCACCACGACCGGGTGCCCGATGAGCTTCATCGTCCCGCTCGCGAGCAGGGGCAGCACGGCGAGCGCCGAGACGCCCCACCCCAAGGCGAGGTGCGTCATGCGACCGCCCTCGCGGGCGTTTCCGCACCTGCGTCGGGCGCATGCGGGCCGAGCGCGCGGACGGCACTCAGCACGTCCGCCGGCTCGGCGCGGTGGGTGTAGTCCGCATCCACGCGAGCGTAGCGCACGACGCCGGCGGGGTCGATCACGAAGGCCGCCGGCGCGGGCAGGGCCCAGTCGTTGTT
>DASWUT010000651.1:0-2081 GCA_036401455.1 Gemmatirosa sp.
CGTCGTGCCGGAGCGCGTTCGCGAGGAACTGCCGGTAGAGCGCGTCGTTCTGGAGGCGCTCCCGTCGGAGATACACGCCAAGCCGGCCGCGTGCTCCGAAGTAGTCGGCGCCGATCCACTGACTCGACGAGCCAGGGCCGATGGCGGCGCCGAGCGGCTGCCCACGGCTCGTGAACCCGGCGCCGGCCGCGCGCCCGGTGTAGTAGTCCGGCGGAGGCGGCCGATCGGTGAAGTACCGCGTCTGCTCGAGGTTGGTCAGCTCCAGCGCGACGCGGACGGCGCCAGCGTCGGGCGTCCGGAACGCGCGCGCACCGCCGATCGTGTACGCGCCGGTGTTCATCGGCGCGATCAGGAAGTCGCGGATCGTGCGCGGCAGTTCGAGACGTGCGAACTCTCCGTAGAGTTCGGCGTGCGCGCTCGGAAATACCCACCGCGCGAAGGCCGACGCGAGTTGGTCGGTGCCGCGCGGCTCGACGAGTGTGTCGGCCTTCCCGAGCGACTCGTAGCGCGTGAGCACGTCGAGGGCGTGAACGACGACCGCGCCCTGGTCGTGCTCCGCGGAGAGCACCATGCGCGCGAGGCCGAGCGTGAGGCCGGGCTCGGCGCGCAGTCGGAGCGTTACCGCCGCGCCGTTCAGGAATCGGTCGTCCGGACGCCCGTGCGGGTCGTAGTAGAGCGAGCGCGTCAGGCCGCCGAGGAAGTACTGCGCTTCGATGTCGCCGATCTTGGTGCGGAGCGGATGCGCGGTCCGCACGAACGCGTGCGGGAATCCTTCGGCCGCGTTGCTGAGCAGGATCGCGTTCTGGAGCCCCGGCCCCCACCACATGTTCTCGGACGACAGGCCGGTCGCGACCGCGCCGTAGGTCACGAAGATCGACGACTGCCCCGGGATCACGAGCGTATACGGCTGGTCGCCGAACCGGATCGGCAGGTCCGCCGAGTACACGCCCGTGAAGAACGGCGAGGCGAACGGACCCGTCGCTGGAAACTGGCCCGTCGGCCCGGACGGCGTCGACTGGAACGGGAGGTTGGAGGCGCGCACGAACTCCGGCGCGACGATGACGGTCACCGCGCCCGCGCGGAGCGCCGCGCCCGCACGCGCGAGCACGCTCGTACCGCGACCGGCCCAGAGTGCGCCGTCGTTGTCCGACGTCGGAAGCGCCGAGTTGTCGGTCACGCGCACTTCAGGCGCGAGCCAGGTAACGTGGTAACCGCCCGTTGGACCCGGGAGCAGGCGCGTGATCGTGCTCGTCGCGCGGAGCAGGTACCCCGCGGTCGAATCGGTGAAGAGCTGCGCGACGCGTGCGCGTTCGTCGCGCGGGCTGCCGATCGTCGTCAGGACGTCCGCGTTCGCGGCGTCGCTGGACACGGCGATCGAGTCACGCCGCGTCGAGTCGCGCACGACCGCCGCACCGCGCGCGGTCGCGGGCTGCGCGCGCGCGGTGTGCGCCGCGAACGCGAGGACCGGCGTGCACGCGGCGACCGCGATCGAACGCCCAACGGCGGCGGAATGGCGGCGGCGGCCGGCGTTAGATTGGTCGGCGTCGGCGCGCGCGCGGCCCGGGAGCGTATCGATCACTACGGAATGACATCAAGGCTGAGAAGTTCCCGCACGAGGGCCGCCGCTGCGGCGCTCGCGACCTGCGCACTGCTGCCGGTGCGCGTGCGCGCGCAGGGCACGTCGGTCATCATGGGAGGCAAGCTCGGCGACGCATCGGATGCGACCGTCGGGAGCGAGGAGGAAAACTATCTCCGCCTGCTGCAGGTCGCCGGGCTCGCGCGGCAGCGCCCGTGGTCATTGCGGCCGTTCGGCCCTGACGAACTGCCCGGACTGATCCCGGACAGCGTGCACCACCCGTGGGCCGGACAGCTGCACCTCTCCCAACGTCCGGCAACGCGCGTCGCGCGGCTCGTCGGGGCGGACGTGGGCGTCGCGCTCAACACGGGATTCCCGTACTCGATCAACGACGGCGCGATCTGGGCCGGGCGCGGCCCGACGGTGTATGCGAGCGGCGGCGTGTACGCGCGGTTCGGCATCGTCTCGGTGCGCATCGATCCGACGGCGTTCTGGGCAAGCAATC
>DASWUT010000652.1:0-1743 GCA_036401455.1 Gemmatirosa sp.
CCGGTCTCGAGCGCGATCCGGAACGCGCGCTCGCCGTAGCCGCCGGGCACGCTCTGCACGTGCGCGACGTGCGCCCAACCCACGCCGAGCCCCGCGAGCGCGCGGTTGAGCGCGTCGGCGAGCCCCTGCTGGTCCTGCAGCTCGACGTTGGCCGCCGCGAACACCTCGGCCAGCCCGAACCAGGGCGCGTGCGGCCACGCCCGCGCGCTGGTCGCCGCCATCACCCGAAACAGGCGGACCAGCTCGTCCACCGGCGCGCCGCGCGCGAGACGCCCGTCGGCCCCGACGCGGAGCGGCAGGGCGAGCATCGAAGCCGGCGGCGTGGTCAGCGGACGCATCCTGCACAGTCTAGGCGGCGCGCAGTCACCGGCGCGGCGTCAGCGGCGCGTGGCCGCGTCGTGCCCGAGGCCATCGACGGACCGGACCCGCACGCGCACGTGCGTGCTCGGCGCGCTCCGCTCCTGCAGGTGCCGCTCGAGCCCCGCGGCCAGCCGCACGAGCTCGGCCGCGGGATCGTCGAACTCGGCGCCGCGCACGTCGACCGTGACGATCTCCACCCTCCCGGGCTCGCGCGTGTCGTCGACGGCGATCGACGACCGCACGTCGGTGGCGACCACGCGCGGCTCGTAGGCGCGGACGGCGATGTCCACGTCGGCCGGGGTGACGGCGCGCTCGCGCGTGCGCAGCAGTTCGGCAAACCGCACCCGCGCGGCCGCCGGCGGCGGCGGCGCACCCCCGCCGCGCGCCGGCGTGAGATTGACGACCTGCGCGGTCGGGCTCGCGAGCATCGCGCCGAGCTGCCGCACGTCGCCCGCGCCGATCGTGTTGCCGCGCGCGCCGTCGGTCGAGATCGAGCGCACCGTCACGTGCCGGTCGAACCGCCCCGTGCCGCCACGCGCGGCGCGCACGCGCACGACCGCGCCGCGCGCGCGGTACTGTCCGGGCGCGATCTCCGCGCCCGCGCCGCCGGCGACCGCGTACGCATCGCCGTGCTCGCCGACGACGTCGAGCACCTCGCGCAGGTGGCGACCGTCGCCGACGTGGAGTTCGCGCGTGACGAGGTCGCCCATCTGGCCGAGCGAGAGGCGCTGGGCCTGCACGTCGAGGTTGGACGCACAGGCGCAGTTGACGACGACGCGACGGATCGCGGCGGCGGCCCCGCGCGCCTCGGCGGGCAGCTGCACCTGCACCCAGGTGAGCGGGCGGTCGTAGGCGGACGCGTGCTCCGGCGGCACGAGGCGCGCGAGCGCGCCGGCGATGGCGCGCGGCGGGCGCCCGACCGCGCGCAGCGCGTCGGGAATGATCGGAAAGACCCAGCACTGCGGGCCGTACGGCCCGCGCAACAGGCCGCCCGCGTGAGCGCCGCCGTCGAATCCGCTCCTGCCCAGCCGCTGCGCGAGCAGGCGTACGCCGCCCGCGCCCTCGTGCGAGCGCAGCACGCCCGCCTCGTGCGCGACGCCGCCCGCGTCGAGCAACTGCCACGCACTCCGCGCCAGAGCGCGCGCCGTCGCGTCGCCGTCGTCCCCGGTGTCGATGAACAGCCCGAGCCCGCTCAACGCGTCGCGCGCCGGCTCGAACGCGAGCACGAGCGATGGCGCCATGCCAGCATCGTGCGGGTCGAGCGGTGTCGCGCCGACGGCAACCGCGAGTTCCTGACCGCCCGGCATCGTCGCCCCGGCGAGCGCGTGCAGCCGACCGCCGTCGACGACGCCCGCGAAGGCGAGCGCCGTCGCGGAGAGCGTG
>DASWUT010000653.1:0-11710 GCA_036401455.1 Gemmatirosa sp.
CCGAGGTGGACCGGCTGGCCGCGCTCGGCGCGCGCGCGTTGACCGGCGCCAGGGCGCGCGACGCCGCCGGCGCGGTCGCGACGGCAATCCGCGACACGGTCGGCGTCGACGTGTGCGCGGTCTGGGCGGTGGACGCACTCCCCGGGGACAGCTACGCGCTCAGGCTGCTCGCCGACACCGCGTCGGGTGCCGACGACGACACCGCTCCTCCCCTCGGCGCCGAGCTCGCCGCGCGCGAGCGGACCGTCGTCGCCGAGCGGATGGACGGCACGATGCGGCTCGCGCGTGCGCCGAGCGCGAGTTTGCTCCGCGCGCTGACGCCGTTGGATCCGGCAGAGCTCCACGCGGTGTCGGTCCCGCTGACGGCGGCCGAGCGCGTCGATGGCGGTGACGACGGCCCGCTAACGTCGACTGATCGCGCCGGCGAGCGTCTCGTCGGTGTGCTGCGGATCGCGGCGCACGACGGCTTGCGCGTGCCGGCCGAGCGGTGGCGGTACCTCGACGCACTCGCTGCGTACGCCGCGCTCGCCGCCGACCGTGAACGCCTCGCCGGTGCCGCCGAACGCACGGCCGCGCTCGAGGACGCCGCGCGGGCAAAGGATGCCGTGCTCGCCGCCGTGTCGCACGATCTGCGTACGCCGCTCACGTCGATCAAGGCGCACGCGCACGCACTGCGCACCGCGCCGGCCGGCACCGATGCGGGCGAGGAAGCGGCGACGATCGAGGCCGAGGCCGACCGGCTCGCGAGGCTCGTCGGCGACCTGCTCGATCTGTCGCGGTTGCAGGCGGGCGCGATGCCCGTGGCCGCCGACGTCGTCGCCGTCGACGACCTGCTCGACGTCGTCCTACAGCGCGTGGCCGGCGCGCTCGGCGACGCCGCGCGCGGCGGACGCGTGCTCGACGTGACGCTGCCGCCGGGTGCGCCGCTCGTGCTCGGTCGCTTCGACGTCGCGCAGGCGGCCCGCGCGCTCGTCAATCTGGTCGAGAACGCGAATAAATATGCGCCGATCGGCACGCCGATCGAGGTGGTGGTGCGTGAGGCGTCCGACGGGCCGGGCAGTCCGACGTGGCTCTGCATCGACGTGTGCGACCGCGGCCCAGGCGTCGGCGTCGCGGAGCGGGAGCGGATCTTCGCGCCGTTCTACCGCGCGCCGGGCGCGCGCGTCGACGCCGGGGGCGCGGGGCTCGGCCTCGCGATCGCGCGCGGACTCGCAGAGCGGCAGGGGGGCACGGTGTCGTACGCGCCGCGCGAGGGCGGCGGGAGCGTGTTCACGCTCCAGCTGCCCGGGGCCCGGCTGGCCGACGGTGCGTTGGCGGATCCCGTGTTCATGGATTCTTAACGCCCCGTGCGTGGACGTTTGTGCGGCGTCTACGGACGAGCACGCACACTTGGCTCTGTCGCACCACGTCCGGCCGCGGGCCGGCGGACGGTGCGCCGACCCCCTCCAGTCCACGCCCGATGCTCGACCTGCTCTACGTCGGAGGCACCATCGCCTTCTTCGCCCTCATGCTCGCCTACACGGCCGGGTGCGCGCGCCTTGGTGCGCAGCCGGAGGAGGCAGAGCATGAACGCTGAATCCGTGATCGCCGGGCTGCTCGCCGCGGCGCTCCTCGTGTACCTGACGTACACGCTGCTCCGCCCCGAGAAGTTCTGAGGTGACCCGGCCATGACCATCAACGGTTGGCTGCAGATCCTCGTCATCTGCGCCGCAGTTTTCCTCGTCGCGCAGCCGCTCGGGCGCTACCTCGTGGCCGTCTACGAAGGGCGCGTGCGCTGGCTCGCGCCGGTCGAGCGCGCGCTCTACGCCGCCTCCGGAGTGAACCCGGACGAGGACCAGCACTGGACCCGCTACGCCGCGGCGATGCTGCTGTTCAGCGTCGCATCGCTGCTGCTGACGTACCTCGTGCTGCGCCTGCAGCAGGTGCTGCCGCTCAACCCGCAGCACTTCGCCGCGGTCCCCGACCGGCAGGCGTTCGAGACGGCGGCGAGCTTCACGACCAACACCAACTGGCAGAGCTACAGCGGGGAGTCGACGATGTCGTACTTCTCGCAGATGACGCAGCTCGCCTTCCACAACTTCGCGTCGGCAGCGGTCGGGATGGCCGTCGCGGTGGGCCTCGTGCGCGGCATCGCGCGGCGCGGTGAGGACGCGCGCGGGCGGATCGGCAACTTCTGGGCGGATCTCGTGCGCGGCACGCTCTACGTGCTGATCCCGTTCTCGCTCGTGCTCGCGCTGCTCTTCGTGCAGCAGGGGGCGATCCAGAACTTTCGCCCGTACCTCGACGTCACCACGCTCGAGGGCGCGAAGCAGACGCTCGCGATGGGCCCGGTGGCGAGTCAGGAGCTGATCAAGCAGTTCGGGACCAACGGCGGCGGGTTCTTCAACGCGAACTCGGCCCACCCGTTCGAGAACCCGACGCCATGGACCAACTGGTGGTCGATGTTCCTCATCTTCGCCATCCCGTCGGCGCTCACGTGGCTGTTGGGCCGGATGGTGAACCGTCAGCGGCACGGCTGGGCGGTGTGGTCGGCGATGTTCGCGCTCTTCTTCGCCGGTACGACCGTGACATACTGGGCCGAGGCGCGCGGCAACCCGATCCACGCGGCGCGCGGCGTCGACGTCGTCGCGAGCGCGACGAACCCGGGCGGCAACATGGAGGGCAAGGAGGTCCGCTTCGGCATCGCAAATTCGGCGCTGTTTGCGACGATGACGACCGATGCCTCGTGCGGCGCCGTCAATTCGATGCACGACAGCTTCACGCCGATCGGCGGGCTCGTCCCAATGCTCAACATCCAGCTCGGTGAGGTGGTGTTCGGCGGCGTCGGTGCTGGGCTCTACGGCATGCTGATCTTCGTCGTGCTCACGGTGTTCATCGCCGGCCTCATGGTCGGGCGAACGCCTGAGTACCTGGGCAAGAAGATCCAGGCGCGCGAGGTCCAGATGGCGATGCTCTACATCCTCATCTCGGGCGGCGCGATGCTCGTCTTCGCGGCGATTTCGGTGGTCGTCAAGCCCGGGCTCGCGGGGCTCAACAACGCCGGTCCGCACGGGCTGTCCGAGATCCTCTACGCGTTCTCGTCGGTCGTCGGCAACAACGGCTCGGCGTTCGCCGGCCTCACGGGCTCCACGTACTACTACAACACGATGCTCGGCGCGGCGATGCTGATCGGCCGCTTCGCGCTCATCGTGCCGATGATCGCGCTCGCCGGGTTCCTCGCCGAACGGAAGATCGCGCCCGAGACCTCGGGCACGTTCCCGGTGACGACGCCGCTCTTCACGACGCTGCTCGTGGGCGTGGTGCTGATCGTCGGCGCGCTCACGTTCTTCCCCGCGCTCGCGCTCGGCCCGATCGTCGAGCACTTCCTGATGGCCCGCGGCACGCTGTTCTGACCGCTCAGGACCACTTCGCCACTTATGGCTACCAATCAGTCCAACGCGCGGCAGCGGCCGCTGTTCGATCCGCCGATCGTGCGCCGCGCACTCCGCGACGCGGTCGTCAAGCTCGACCCGCGCCACATGGTGCGGAATCCCGTGATGTTCGTCGTGCTCGTCGGCTCCGCGTACACGACCGTCGTGCTGCTGCGCGACCTCGCCGCGGGGCGCGCCGGCACCGGCTTCACCCTCCAACTCACCATCTGGCTGTGGTTCACCGTGCTGTTCGCCAACTTCGCCGAGGCGATGGCGGAGGGGCGCGGCAAGGCGCAGGCGGACGCGCTGCGCAAGAGCCGCACGCAGACCGAGGCGAAGCGCCTCACCAGCGCCGCCCCGAGCGGAGGCACGGCCTCGGCGCCGACGTTCGACCGCGCGCGCACCGAGAGCGTCGGCGCGCAGCTGCTGCGCAAGGGCGACGTCGTACTCGTCGAGCCGGGCGACGTCATCCCCAGCGACGGCGAGGTCGTCGAGGGCGTCGCGTCGGTGGATGAGAGCGCGATCACCGGCGAGAGCGCTCCCGTCATCCGCGAGAGCGGCGGTGACCGCTCGGCGGTCACCGGGGGCACGAAGGTGCTCTCGGACTACCTCGTCGTGCGCATCGCGGCCAACCCGGGCGAGACGTTCATCGACCGGATGATCGCGCTCGTCGAGGGCGCGTCGCGGCAGAAGACGCCGAACGAGATCGCGCTGACGATCCTGCTCTCCGGGCTGACGATCATCTTCGTGCTCGCGGTGGCGACGCTGCAGCCGTTCGCGTCGTACGCCGGCGCGCCGGTGAGCGTGCCCGTGCTCATCGCGCTGCTCGTCTGCCTCATCCCGACGACGATCGGCGGCCTGCTGTCGGCCATCGGCATCGCGGGGATGGACCGGATGATCCAGCAGAACGTGATCGCGACGAGCGGCCGCGCGGTCGAGGCGGCGGGCGACGTGAACACGCTCCTGCTCGACAAGACCGGCACGATCACGCTCGGCAACCGCCAGGCGGCGGCGTTCTACGTGATGCCCGGCGTGGACGAGGCGCACCTCGCCGACCGCGCGCAGCTGTCGTCGCTCGCCGACGAGACGCCCGAGGGGCGGAGCGTGGTGGTGCTGGCGAAGGAGAAGTACGGCCTGCGCGGGCGCGACGTCGCCGCCCATGCCGCCAACGGCGTCCCCGCGACCGAGGCGATGGAGTTCGTGCCCTTCTCGGCGAGCACGCGGATGAGCGGCGTGAACGTCGGCGACCGCGTCGGGCGCCTCGAGGTCCGCAAGGGCGCGGGCGAGTCGGTGGCGCGCTGGCTCTCGGAGAACGGCGGTCGCGCGCCGGCCGAGCTGGCGACCACGGTGGAGCGCGTCGCGCGCGAGGGCGGCACGCCGCTCGTCGTCGCCGAGCGCACCGACGGGTCGGCCCGCGCGTTAGGCGTGATCTACCTGAAGGACGTCGTCAAGGGCGGCATGCGCGAGCGCTTCGACCGGCTGCGCGCGATGGGCATCCGCACGGTGATGATCACCGGCGACAACCCGCTCACTGCCGCGGCGATCGCGCGCGAGGCCGGGGTCGACGACTTCCTCGCCGAGGCGAAGCCGGAGGACAAGATGGCGCTCATCCGGCGCGAGCAGCAGGGCGGCCGCCTGGTCGCGATGACGGGCGACGGCACCAACGACGCGCCCGCGCTCGCGCAGGCCGACGTCGGCGTGGCGATGAACACCGGCACGCAGGCGGCGAAAGAGGCCGGCAACATGGTCGACCTCGACTCGAACCCGACGAAGCTCATCGAAATCGTCGAGATCGGGAAGCAGCTGCTGATGACCCGCGGGTCGCTGACGACGTTCTCGATCGCGAACGACGTGGCCAAATACTTCGCGATCATCCCCGCGATCTTCCTTACCGTGTACGGCGCGCGGGGCGGGCTCGAGACGCTCAACGTGATGCGCCTGCACTCGCCCGGAAGCGCGATCCTCGCCTCGGTGATCTTCAACGCGCTGATCATCGTCGCGCTCATCCCGCTCGCGCTCCGCGGCGTGGCGTACCGGCCGGCGTCGGCCGGGGCGATTCTGCGCCGCAACCTCCTCGTCTACGGCGTCGGCGGTCTGATCGTGCCGTTCGTCGGGATCAAGATCATCGACCTGCTGCTCGTCGCGCTCCGGCTCGTCTGACACCACCCCCCATGCTCAAGAACCAGCTCCGCCCCGCCATCCTGATGACGCTTCTGCTCTGCGTCATCACCGGCCTCGTCTACCCGGGGATCGTCACCGGACTCGCGCAGGTCGCCTTCCCGCGCCAGGCCAATGGGTCGCTCGTCACCGTCAACGGGCGCGTCGTCGGCTCGGCGCTCATCGGGCAGCCGTTCGCGCGGCCCGAGTACTTCCACCCGCGCCCGTCGGCGGCCGGCAACAACGGCTACGACCCGACGGCGTCGAGCGGCACTAATAAGGGACCGACCGATACGAAGCTCGCCGACACGCTCGTCGCGCAGGCCGTGGCCGGCGTGGTCAAGGACGAAGGCGCCGTGCGCGGGCGGATTCCCGCCGACATGGTGACGAACTCCGGCTCGGGGCTCGACCCCGACATCTCGCCCGCCAACGCGCGGCTGCAGGTCGCGCGCGTGGCGCGCGCACGCGGCGCATCGGCCGACGCGCTGCAGCGCGTCGTCGACGCGCACACCGCGGGACGCCAGTTCGGCTTCCTCGGCGAGCCCCGCGTGAACGTGTTGCTCCTCAACATCGCCGTCGACTCGGCTTTCCCGCGCCCGGCGACCGCCGGCGCGGCCGCGGCCCCGACGGTTCCTTCTCGCTAAACCCAATGCCCGCTCTGCCCTCGCGGGCGCGCGCCGCTTCCGGCGCCGCCCTCACCCTCGGTGCGCTCGCCAGCGCCGCGCTCGGGCTCGCGCCCGCCGGCGCGCGCGCCCAATCGACCGCCCCCACCTCGCCCCCCGTCGCGACCGACACGAGCGCACGCACGCCCGCCGCGCCCGACACGACGCCCAAGGTCACCTTCGGCGGCTTCTTCGACGGCTACTACGCGTACGACTTCGACCGCCCGCCCTCCAGGGACCGCTCGTTCGCCGGCGGCGGCCTGTTCACGACGCAGCCCGCGCGCAGCAACGAGTTCAACGTGAACCTCGCCTACGTCGAGGCCAAGCTCGATGCCCCGCGCTACCGCGGCCGCCTCGCCGTCCAGTTCGGGACGAGCGTGCAGAGCAACTACTTCGGCGAGCCGCGCGTCGGCCAGATCAGCGGGCCGACGGTGCAGCAGTATCTGCAGGAGGCCAACGCCGGCGTGAAGCTCGGCAAGAACTTCTGGATCGACGGCGGCATCTTCTTCTCCAACATGGGCGAGGAGGGCTGGATCAGTCGCGACAACCCGACCTACACGCGCTCGCTCGTCGCCGACTACTCGCCGTACTACTCGAGCGGTGTCAAGTTCACGTACACGCCCAACGCGAAGCTCACGGCGCGGCTCGACATCGTGAACGGGTGGCAGAACATCTCCGAGAACAATTCGGGGAAGGGTTCCGGGATCCGCCTCGACTACGCGGTCGACGCGAACAGCACGTACAGCTACTGGAACTTCTTCTCCGACGAGGCGGGCAACCTGCTGCGCACGTTCAACGGCGTGGGGGCGAAGGTCACGCACGGCCCGCTCACACTCATGGGAGAAGCGGACATCGGCACGCAGCGGCGTCCAAACGGCGTCGCGGGCACGTCGAGCTGGTACGGGCTGCTCGCCGTCGCGCGCGCGCAGGTATCGCCGACGGTCGCCGTCGTTGGGCGCCTCGAGCGCTACGACGATCCCGACCAGGTGATCCTCGCGACGGGGAGCCGCACGCTCGCCAGTCCGGTCGAGGGCGGTGCGACGACGATCGCCAACCCCGCGTTCCGCGGCAACGGCGCGTCGATCGGCGTCGACGTGTCGCCGTTCTCGCGCGTACTGTTCCGCACCGAGCTGCGCGGCTTCCAGAACCGTGATGCGGTGTTCCCCGACGCGGCGACCGGCAACGTGCGCAAGGCGGACGGGTTCGTCGTGACGTCACTCGCCCTCACCTTCTGACGACGTCGTGACCGCGTCCGCCGCGCCCTCGTTCCTCGAACTCGTCCAGCGCCGCGAGCGCGGGAAGCTCAAGCTCTACGTCGGCATGGCGGCGGGCGTGGGGAAGACGTACCGCATGCTGCAGGAAGCGCACGACCTACGCCGCCGCGGAATCGACGTCGTCGTCGGCTTCGTCGAGACGCACGGCCGTGCCGACACCGACGCGCAACTCGGCGATCTCGAGGTCGTGCCGCGGGCGCGCATCGCCTACCGCGGCGTGACCCTCGAGGAGATGGACGTCGCGGCCGTCGCCGGGCGGCGGCCGCAGGTCGCGGTCGTCGACGAGCTGGCGCACACCAACGTGCCGGGCTCGCGCAACGCGAAGCGGTGGCAGGACGTGATGGCGATCCTCGACGACGGAATCAACGTCATCTCCGCGGTCAACGTGCAGCACCTCGAGTCGCTCGTCGACGTCGTCGAGCGTGAGCTCGGCGTGACGGTGCGTGAGACGGTGCCGGACTGGGTCGTCGCGCAGGCGGACCAGGTCATCAACCTCGACCTCTCGGCGGACGATCTGCGGCAGCGCCTGCGCGACGGGAAGATCTATCGCGCGGAGAAGATCGACGCCGCACTCGCGCACTTCTTCACCGACGAGAACCTGTCGACGCTGCGCGAACTCGCGCTGCGTGAGGTCGCGGGCGCGGTCGACCGGGGTCGCGAGGCGGGGATCGCGCGCCAGGCCGCCCCCAACGCGCCGCGCATGGCCACTCGCGCGGTCGACCGGCTCATGGTCTGCCTGTCGAGCGACCCGCCGCTCTCGCGCGTGCTGCTGCGTAAGGCGAGCCGGATCGCCGGGCGCCTCAATTCCGACTGGTTCTGCGTGTACGTGCAGACGCCGGCCGAGGCTGCGGACCGGATCGACACGGCGGTGCAGCGACGCCTCGTCGAGAACATCCAGCGCGCACAGACGTTAGGCGCAGAGGTCGTCAAGCTGGAGGGGAACGACGTTGCGGTCGCGCTCGCGCGCTTCGCCGCTGAACGCGGGGTCACGCTCGCCGTCGTCGGCGCGACGCGCCGTTCGCGCTGGTACCGGCTGCGTCGCGGCTCGGTGGTCGAGCGGCTGCTCGACGGCGGGTCGCGGCTCGACGTGCTCGTCGTCGCGCCAGAGGACGACGCGGACGCGCGCGTCGCGGCCGCCCACGCGCAAGCCGTGGACGCGGCGTGACCGCGCGTCCGTCATCGATCGCCACGCGCCCGTCGCTGCGCGTCGGGCAGCGGCTCTTTCTCGCCCTGCTACCGTCGCTGCTCGCGGTCGTGCTCGTCGTCGCGCTCTCGTACTACGGCGAGATCGATCGCCAGGCGCCGTTCACCCTCGTCTGGGGCGCCGGCGCGCTCTCGGTCCTCTCGGTCGCCGTGACGTGGCGCAATACGCGCTACCTCGCCACCCGCATCGAGCGCCTCGCGGGCCGCGCGGCGGCCGACGCCGGCGCGCAGCCAGGTTCGGTGCGCGGCGTCGACGAACTCGATCGGATCGAGCAGACCGTCGACCGGCTCGGGACCGCGCTCTCCGCGAGCGAGGCCGAACGCACGCAGGCGGCGAGCGCGGCGGCCGCGCGTCTCGTCGACCAGGCGACGTTGCTCGCCGCCGTGAGCGAGCTGGCCGCGCGGCGTCTCGACGAGGTGCGCTTGCCGCTTCACATTCTGCTCGACGCGCAGTTCGGCGAGCTGACGCCCAACCAGGAAGAGCTGCTCGCCGATGCGCGCGACGCGGCCGACCGCGCAACCGAGGCGCTGCACAGGTTGCGCGCGCTCGCCGACGTCGACCGCGGCGCGTTCGAGGTGCGGCGCGAGTGGGTGAGCGTCGACGAGGTCGCACACGCGGTGCTGCCCGCCGTCGAGGCGCAGGCGCGCGTGCGTGGCGCGCGGGTGCGTGCGACGCTCGAGCCGGCGATCCCGCGCGCCGTCGGCGATCGCACGCGGCTCACCGCAGGACTCGCGCTCCTCCTCGGCGCAGCCGCCGGGGCGCTCGAGGACGGCGCGGAGCTGCGCGTGACGACGGCGAGCGATGCCGGCACGGTTTGGCTATCGGTCTCGCCGGAGCCAGCCGGGACGGACGCGTTGTTGGCGCGGCGCTTGATCGAGGCGCAGGGGGCGGGCGTGGACGAGATCGAGGGGGCATTGCGGATCCGGTTGTCGAGGGGATGACAGGGCGGGTTGGTCGGGCGAGCGCCTCGCCTGATAGCATGCGGCACCGCGCGTCCGCGCGCCGCTGCCTCCCCCGTTTGCCGCATGCTGATCTCAGACCCGAGCACGTCCTCGCCGACCGACCCTCTGCCGACCGATCCTGTCCCCAACCCGCTGAGCGGCGTCCTGCTCGACCGCGTGGCGGAGCGCCGCACGGATGCCGCGTGGGTCGCGGCCGCGTTCGCCGACCCGGCCACACGCGTGGTGCCCGTGTGCGAGGGGCGGGTGCTCGTAGCCGGAGCCGGTACCGCGGGTCCCGACGCCGCGTCCCGCCCGCGCGCGCTCGCGCTTGCCGAGGCGGAATTCGGCCCTTTGGCCGACGCGATCGGCGATGCGGGCGCGTGGACGACCGTGCTGCTCGGCGTGCGCGAAGGCACGCCCTACGTCGCGGTCGACGTGCCCGCGGCCGACCGCGACGCGGTGATCGCGCGCGCCGGCGACGGCGCGGCGTGGAGCGAGCTGCGGCCCGCCGCGCTCACCGTGCCGGCCGGCGACGCGGCGCTGCTCGCCTATGCGCGGGCGATGATCTGGTGGCACGGGCGGCAGCGCTTCTGCGGCGTGTGCGGCGCGGCGACGGTCGTCGAGGAGGCGGGACACGTCCGCGCGTGTCCGCGGTGCGCGGCGCGCCACTTTCCGCGGACCGACGCGGCGGTGATCGTGCTCATCACGCACCGGCCGGACGGCGCCGACGCGCGCGAGGAGGCGTGCCTGCTCGCGAATCAGCCGGGCTGGCCGCCGACGATGTACTCGACGCTCGCGGGGTTCGTCGAGCCAGGCGAGTCGCTCGAGGACACCGTGCGGCGCGAGATGTACGAGGAGGCAGGCGTGCGGGTGGACACGGTACGGTACCAGTCGTCACAGCCGTGGCCGTTCCCGCAGTCGTTGATGGTCGGCTTCACGGCACGCGCGGGGGACCGCGCGGTGCGCGTGGACGGCACGGAGCTGCGCGACGCGCGCTGGTTCACACGCCCGGAGCTCGACGCCGCGCTCGCCGACGGGAGCGTATCGATTCCGCCGCGGCTGTCGATCTCCCGGCAGCTCATCGAGCGATGGCGCGAACGCGCCTAACGTTCGTCCGGCGCGCGGCGCGTCAGGCCGTCTCGTCGCCGAGGCGGCGGTCGTGCGTGAGATACCCGGTCACGTAGTCCCGCACCGCGTCGCCTAACGACGTGACTGGCGCGTCGTACCCGGTGGCGCGCAGCTTCGCGATGTCGGCCTGGGTGTGGTACTGATATTTGTCGCGAATCGACGCCGGCATGTTGACGAATTCGATCTCGGGCGTGCGGCCCATCGCGGCGAACAGCGCGCCCGCGAGGTCGAGCCAGGTGCTCGCGACGCCGGAGCCCAGGTTGTAGAGGCCGCCCGCGCCACGCTGCGCGGCGAGGTGGAGCGTCATGTCGACGCAGTCCTTCACGTACAGAAAGTCGCGCCGCTGCTCGCCATCGCGGTAGTCGGGCCGGTGGGAGCGGAAGAGGCGCACGCGCCCGGTCTCGAGCACCTGCCCGTAGGCCTTGTGAACGAGCGAGCGCATGTCGCCCTTGTGGTCCTCATTGGGCCCGAAGACGTTGAAGTACTTGCAGCCGACGATGGCGCCGAGCACGCCCTTGCGGGCCGCCCACAGATCGAACAGCTGCTTGCTGTACCCGTAGCCGTTCAGCGGCCGAAGGCGCTGGAGCGCGGTCGGCGCGTCGTCGGCGTCGCTCATCCCGCCGGCGCCGTCGCCGTACGTGGCCGCGCTCGACGCGTAGACGAAGCGCGCCCCGCGACCGAGCGCCCATTCGCAGAGCAGCTTCGTGAACTCGAAGTTGTTGCGCGCGAGGTACGTCGCGTCCGGTTCGGTGGTCGCGGAGCACGCGCCCATGTGGAGCACGCAGTCGAAGCGGCCGAGGGCGTGGCGTTCGAGCCGGGGGAGCAGGTCGCCGGCCTCGAGGTAGTCTTCGAAGGCGAGCGGGGCGAGGTTGCGCCACTTGCCGTCGGTGCCGAGCCGGTCGGCGATGACGATGCGGTCGATGCCGCGGCGATT
>DASWUT010000654.1:0-2676 GCA_036401455.1 Gemmatirosa sp.
CCCGTCGTCGCGCAGGACGACGCGGCGGTCGCGGCCGCGTATGGCGTGCAGGGGAGCGCGGCGGTGTTCGTGCTCGACGAGGCGGGAACGGTGCGCTGGCGCTCGGACGACGCGCTGGGCGGCGCGGCCGGGCGCGGCGCGCTGCCGCACCCCGACGCGGTCGCCGCCGCGCTCGCCGCGCTCGCGCCGCCGGCGGCAGGAGGCGAGTCGGCGGGGTGGAGTCGCCGCGCGTTCGTCGCGACGATGTTCGGCGCGAGCCTCGCGCTGGTGCTGGCGCCCGGGCGGGCGCGCGCGGCGCGGCCGGCGGGCGCGGCGGGCGGCGCGTTAGGCGCGGCGATGCCCGTCACGCTGCACGTGAACGGACGCGACCTCGCCCTGCAGCTCGAGCCGCGCGTGTCGCTGCTCGATGCACTGCGCGAGTACGCGGGGCTCACGGGCACCAAGAAGGGGTGCGACCACGGGCAGTGCGGCGCGTGCACCGTGCACGTCGACGGGCGGCGCGTGCTCTCGTGCCTCTCGCTCGCCGTGATGCAGCAGGGCAAGGCGATCACGACGATCGAGGGGCTGGCGCCCGTGGCGGTCGCAGAGGCCGCGGCGCCCAAGCCCGAAGCCGGCCAGAGCCCGGGCGTGCTCCACCCGATGCAGCAGGCCTTTCTCACGCACGACGGCTATCAGTGCGGCTACTGCACGCCGGGGCAGATCATGTCGGCCGTGGCCGTCGTGCGCGAGCCGTGGGGCCCCGCCGACGACGACGTGCGCGAGGCGATGAGCGGCAACATCTGTCGCTGCGGCGCGTATCCGGGCATCATCGCCGCGATTCAGGAAGTACGCGGGCACACGGCCATGCGGACGAGTTCGAGCACGACCGCCGCGCCGGCCCCGAGCGGGACCGCCGCCGCGCCGACCACGCCCCGCTGACCGAGAGCGCCGACCCATGCAGCCCTTCGATTACACCGTCGCGCCCGACGTTGACGCCGCCACGCGCGCGGGCGCGGTGCCTGGCACGCGCTTCGTCGCCGGCGGTACCAACCTCGTCGACCTCATGAAGCTCGGTGTCGAGGCGCCGGCGCACGTGGTCGACGTCAACGCCCTCACCGTGCGCGACCCGTCGCTC
Source organism: Gemmatirosa sp. (assembly GCA_036401455.1). Classification (GTDB taxonomy): domain Bacteria; phylum Gemmatimonadota; class Gemmatimonadetes; order Gemmatimonadales; family Gemmatimonadaceae; genus BPUI01. Next base: position 1,115 of record DASWUT010000654.1, read on the forward strand.
GCCGCGATCACCGACCTGCCCGACGGCGGGATGCGCCTGGGCGCCCTGGCCCGGATGAGCGACACGGGGTGGGACGCGCGCGTGCGCGAGCGCTACCCCGCGGTGAGCGAGTCGCTGCTGCTGGCCGCGTCGGGGCAGCTTCGCAACATGGCGACGTTAGGCGGCAACGTGCTGCAGCGCACGCGCTGCCCGTACTTCCGCGACACGGGCACGCCGTGCAACAAGCGCGAGCCCGGTTCCGGCTGCCCGTCGATCCCCGGGCACAACCGCGAGAACGCGGTGCTCGGCACGAGCAAGCACTGCATCGCGACGCATCCCTCGGACCTCGCCGTCGCGCTTGCCGCGTTCGACGCCACGCTGCGCGTGCGGACGCCGGGCGGCACCGACCGCGCGATTGCGTTCACCGAGTTCCACCTCACGCCCGGCGACCATCCCGAGCGCGAGACCGTGCTGCAGCCGGGCGAGTTCATCACCGCGATCGACCTGCCGCCGCTCGCCGCCGCGCGGCACTCGACCTACCGCAAGGTCCGCGACCGCGCGAGCTACGCCTTCGCCCTCGTCTCGGCCGCTGTCGCGCTCGACGTGCAGGGCGGCACGGTTCGCGACGCGCGCATCGCGATGGGTGGCCTCGCCACCAAACCCTGGCGTGCCCGCGACGCGGAGCGCGCGCTGTTAGGCGGTCCCGCGACCGACGCCAACTTTCGCGCGGCCGCGGAGGTGGCGCTCAAGGGCGCGGTGCCCTACAGCGAGAACGCGTTCAAGATCGAGATGGCCAAGCGCACCATCGTGCGCGCGCTGACGGAGGTGTCGGTATGACGAACGCCTGGACGAACGCGCCGGACACCCCCGGTGTTGGAACCCCCAGCATCGGCGCGCCGATCGACCGCGTCGACGGCCACCTGAAGGTGACCGGCGGCGCACGCTACTCGGCCGAGATGCCGGTCGAGAACGTCGCGTACGCGGTGATGGTGACGAGCACCATCGCCCGCGGGCGCGTGCGGAGCGCGGACACCGCCGCGGCCGAACGCGCGCAGGGAGTGATCGCCGTCTACACGCCGGCCAACGCGCCGAAGCTGCCCACCTCGGACAAGGCGCTGCTCAAGCCGCCCGAGGGGCGCAAGCTCACCACCCTGCAGGACGACAAGGTCTACTACAACGGGCAGCCGATCGGGCTCGTCGTCGCCGACACGCTCGACCACGCGATGGCCGCGGCGGAGCTGGTGCGCTTCACGTACGACGCCGAGCGCCCCGAGCTGGACATGGCGACCGCGCCGCGCGGGCAGACCAACAACGGCCGCCCCGGGGGCAACGAGCCGCCGACCTCCAACCGCGGCGACGTCGACGCCGGGCTCGCGGCCGCCGCGGTGCACGTCGACCAGACCTACACCACGCCGATCGAGCAGCACAACCCGATGGAGCTACACGCGACGCTCTCGGTGTGGAACGGCGACCGCGTGACGGTCTACGACGCCACGCAGGGCATCTTCGGCGTGCGCAACACGATCGCCAAGGCGTTCCAGCTGCCGCCGGAGAACGTGCGCGTCGTGTCGTACTTCGTCGGC